>CAMPJJ010000027.1 GCA_946886855.1 uncultured Roseateles sp.
GCCAGTGCTAGCTTTTCGTACCGTCACTTATTGCACTGAAAACGAGGAGACCCCATCAAGACCAAGCAGCGCCCGGGCGTGAAGGCCAAGCTTTACCGCAAGGCCGACGTCGAGAAGCTCAGGAGCCGGGCCGTCGCCCGCTCGGGCGGGCCGCAGGTCTCCCAGTCGCTGCGCTACGGCGAGCCGATCGCGCAGACGTGGATCAGCGAGCTCACCGCCCAGGGCCCACGCTACCGGGGGGTGCTCGCGCGCGACCTGGTGCGTGACGGACGGTCGTTCGAGTTCGCGAGCGAGCTCATCTGGACGGGGCTGCCGCGCACCCGCGATGTCCCGTGGCCGGCCCCGCAGGACACCCGGCAGCCTGAGTCGCTGGTCCGCATGGCGCTGCAATCGGCCGAGCACGTCACGCCGCTCAAGCTCCTGGCGATGCTGACGACCTCGCTGTCCGCGTTCGAGCGGGCCGAGGACGACGTGGAGGCGGCCGGTTTCGCGGCCTGCCGCCGCCTGCTGCAGTGGCTGGCGGGCACGGCTGGCGTCTTCGGCCCCGAGCCGCGCTTCTCCCCGCCCCGCGACGGCGAGTTCGTGGCGCAGTGCGTCGCCCGCGGGCTGGGCCTGGGCGATCGGCCCGATGCCGTGCGGGCCATCGACGCCGCGCTCGTGATGTCCGCCGAACACGAGCTGTCGGCACCGACCTTCGCGGCGCGGATCTGCGCCTCGACGGGCGCGGACCTGCACGCCTGCGTCGCCACGGCGATGCTGACCCAGTCCGGGCCGATGCAGGTCGGGGGCGCCGTGGAGGTCGAGGCGCTCATCGACGCCCTGCCCTGCGGCCTGGCGCCCGAAGACGCCCTGCCGCTGGCGGCGGCCTCGGGTTTCAAGGGCAATGAGCTGCCGTGCTTCGGCCATCCCCTCTACGATGGGGAGGACCCGCGCTCGGCCGTGCTGCTCGAGCTCGTAGACGACCTCAGCGCGCACGGACCGGATCTGCCGAAGGTGCAGGCGCTGGTGACCGGCGCGCGGCAGGCGGGACAGCACCCGAACGTCTTCGCCGCCCTCGTGATCCTGTGCAAGGCGATGGGTCTGCCCAATGGCAGCGGCGCGATGCTGCATACCCTGGCGCGCACCAGCGGGTGGATCGCCCACGCGATGGAGCAGCGCCTGACGGGCGCCATGCTGCGGCCGCGCGCGAAGTACATGGGCCAGCACCTTCCGCGGTAAGGCAGCCCTCGGCCGCGGCGGGCGTGGGCGAGGAGGTTCCCTCCGGTCAGTCCCGCATCACGAGCGCTGCGGTGGCCCTGCGCACCAGAGGCAGCGCGAAGAGCAGCGTCGGGAAGGCGATGATCCATGACAGTGCCCACGCGCTGAGCCAGATGTAGAGAAAGCCGGGCGCCAGGCCGATGCTGCGCAGGGTCGACACGGCCGACACCACGAAGGTCATCAGGATCGAGAGCAGCAGCGGCATCACCAGCGTCGCGTAGGCGGCTGGCAGCTTGGCGAAGCCGAACACCGTGCGGGCCTGCGCCGCCGAAGGAGGACACTCGTTTTTCATGGGTAGGCCCGTGGTGTGTGGCCTGCACTGCCCTCGGGACTGCGGATGGCGCAGTCCGGACTGCCGTAGCGCCGGACGTTCCAGCACACGGCCATGGAACGCCCGCCCGTCATCCTGGCGTGGTTGCGGCGCAGCGGCGAAGCGCCGCATGCCGCGCGCCGGTCGCGGCTGCCGATGGCGGAGGTGTCCGCGCGGGAGGGAAGCCGCCGCGCGCTCAGGAAATGCACCGCTCCTGCTGCTTGCCGGTCCTGCGCGAAGGACTTGTCTGTACTGCGCCGCATCTGACCCTGGGCATCGGGTTGGTCCTTCGTCTGCATGGATCCTCCTTCATCGGGTTGTTTCGTTGCGCTGCCCAGCAATGGCAGCGCTATTGTTAGTTGCCAAACCAAAGTTACCCGGCGAGGGTGGAGGTGTCAACACGCAAAGCGAGCTGTCGCGGAGGCCGAAGAAAGAATACGCGGGTCCTCTGATGAAGGTCAAAGCGCGGTGCCGGAGGGACGCCTGCCCAGCGATCGCGGTTCGCGATGGGTGGGCATCCGCAATACGACGGCTCGCCGTCGAGCCAGCCTCAAGCCACGGGGAGAGCCCCGGTTCGCCGCCGGCATCGTTCGAGCGGGGTCGGCCGCATCCGGGCACTGGCTCCGCCGCACCCGAAGCCTGCCCGTCGGGCCTAGTCGAACGCGAGCTTGGCGAGCGTGCCACGCAGCCATTGGTTGGCCGGATCCTTGTGCGCCCTCCGGTGCCAGAACTGGCGCACGTCCGCCGCGGGAATGCTCAGCGGCACCGGCAGGATCTGCACGCCACGGGCGTTACGCGCCGCGTTGCGGGGCACGGTGACGACCAGGTTGGAGCGCTCGACGACATCCGCCGCGACGTGGTAGTGGGTCACGCGCAGGATGACGTCGCGCTTGGCGCGCATCTTCGAGAGCGCGCGCTCCACCAGGTCGTCCGCATTGCCCGTGGCCACGGCGACGTGCTGGGCCGTCAGGAACGCCTGCAGCGGGAAGCCGGGGCCGATGAACGGATGCCGCTTGCGCGCCAGGCAGCAGTAGGGATCGCCGAACAGGCGCTGCTGGTAGAAGCCCGACTTCAGAAAGGCGAGGTTGCCGATCGCGAGATCCGCCTCGCCGCTCTGCAGCAGTTGCTGGTACTGGTCGTTGGGCCGCCGCAGCGCCTCGATGCGCACGTGCGGCGCCTCCCGCAGCACCGCCGAGATCAGCCGCGGCAGAACGATGCCCTCCCCCGCGTCGGACAGGAGGATCTTGCACGTGCGCTCCGACGCCTTCGGCTCGAAGCCGTTCGGTCTTTCCAACGACTGCTGAAGGATCGCCAACGCCTGGCGGACCGGGCCGATGAGTTCGTCGGCCAGGGCCGTCGGCTCCATCCCGCCGGTGGTCCGCACGAACAGCGCATCGGAGCAGGCCTTGCGCAGCCGCAGCAGCGCGTTGCTCATTGCGGGCTGCGACAGGCCCGCGACGCTCGCCGCCCGCGACACATTGCGCTCGGCATAGATGGCGTCGAAGACCCGCAGCAGGTTCAGGTCGAACGTTTTGATATTCATATCCTGAATTCTATTTCTCTCCAATATCGATTAGACAATGATGAGCGTGCCGGTGATCATTTCCCCAACCAAACGAGAAAGGATGAGACCCCATGGGGACAGAGATCAAGACGCCCGTGCTGATCGTGGGCGGAGGGCCCATCGGCCTGTCGATGGCCATCGAGCTGGGATGGAGGGGGATCGAGTCGATCCTCGTGGATGAGGGCGACGGCACGATCGAGCACCCGCGCACCGGCCTGATCGCGGTGCGCACGATGGAGCTGTTCCGACGCTGGGGGCTGGCGCAGCGCGTGCGCGACTGCGGATTCCCGGACGACTACGACCTCTCGATGGTCTTCTGCACGTCGCTCAACGGGCTGCTGCTCGATCGGGAGAGCTACCCGAGCATGCGCGACGCGCCCACGCCGCCCGAGACGCCCGAGAAGAAGCAGCGCTGCCCGCAGCTGTGGCTGCAGCCCATCCTGACCGACGCCGCCCGCGCCGAACCCAGGGCCAGGCTGCTGTTCAAGCACCGCTTCGTCTCGCTTCAGCAGGACGGCGAGGGCGTCACGGCGACCGTCACCGACCTGAACACGGGCGAGCCTGTCACCATCCGCGCGGACTACCTGCTCGGCTGCGATGGCGCTACCAGCCAGGTCCGCGAGCAGGTCGGCATCAGGATGGAGGGCCGGCTGCTCAGCTACTCGGTGAACGTCCTGATCCACGCGCCGGGACTGGTGCACGAGCACAAGATGGGGCCGGCCGAGCGCTACCTCTTCGTCGGCCCGGAGGGAACGTGGGGCAATCTGACCGTCGTCGACGGGAACGAGATCTGGCGCCTGACGGTGCTCGGATCGGAAGAGAAGATGGACCTCGCGAACTTCGACCCCGCCGCCTGGGTCCGGCGCGCGCTCGGTCGCGACGACGTGGAGTTCGTGGTCGATTCGGCCATCCCCTGGCGGCGCAGCGAGATGCTCGCCGATCGCTACTTCGAGGGCCGCGTCGCGCTCGTGGGCGATTCCGCCCACACCATGTCTCCGACCGGTGGCATGGGCATGAACACCGGGGCGCAGGAGGTGCTGGACATCGGCTGGAAGCTCGAGGGCCTCCTCAACGGCTGGGGCGGCCCGGCCCTGCTGCGCAGCTACGAGACCGAGCGCCGGCCCGTCGCGCAGCGCAACATCGGCTTCTCCACGCAGAACTTCAGGGCCTGGCAGGACACGCCCAGCCCGGCGGCGGTGTGCGACCTGAGCGCCGAAGGCGAGCAGGTGCGCCGGGACCTCGGCCGGCGCCTGCGCGAGTCGACGCGCGTGGAGTGGGAGTCGCTGGGCCTGCAGATCGGCCACCGCTACGAGGGCTCGCCGATCTGCGTTTCCGACGGCACGCCCCCGACCCCGGACGAGTACTCGACGTACATCCCCACGACGCGGCCCGGCGCGCGCGCGCCCCACGTCTGGCTCAGCGACGGCCGCTCGACGCTCGACCTGTTCGGCCGCACCTTCGTGCTCCTGTGCTTCGACGGCGGCCTGCGGGGCGAGGCGGACACGCTCGCGCAGGCCTTTGCCGCCAGGGGAGTTCCGTTCCGCCTCGAATCCATCGAGCAGGCCGACGTGGCGAGAGCCTACGAACGCCCGCTGGTCCTGGTGCGTCCCGACGGGCATGTCGCATGGCGCGGCTCGCACGTGGAGCACGCCGGCCAGGTGGTCGACACGGTCCGCGGCGCCGCTTAGCCGCAAGCCCCTTCCACGAAACAAAAAGGAGACAACCCCATGAAGACTGAACTGCCCGGCCGCGCGATCAAGGCGATGGCCGCCGCCCTTCTCGGCTCGTGCATCGCACTGTGCGCACATGCCAACGGCTATCCCAGCAGGCCGGTCACGCTGGTCGTGCCCTTCACGCCCGGCGGCAGCAACGACGCCCTGGCGCGCACGGTGGGCCAGAAGCTCGGCGAGTACTGGAAGCAGCCCGTCATCGTCGACAACCGCCCGGGCGCGGGCGGCAACGTTGGCACCAAGCAGGCGGCCAAGGCGGCTCCCGACGGCCACACCCTGCTCGTCGTGGCCAACAATTTCGTCACCAACCCCTTCCTCTATCCGGACGGCCGCGCGGGCTACGATCCCGTGAAGGAATTCGTTCCCGTCACGCAGCTGGGCCGCGTGCCCTTCGTCCTGGTCGTCCACCCCGGCCTCGCCGCCAAGTCGACCCAGGAGCTGATCGCCCTGGCCAAGGCCCAGCCCGGCAAGCTGTCCTATGGGTCCGCCGGCGTCGGCACGCCGCACCACCTGACCGGAGAGCTCTTCAAGAGCCTGGCCGGCATCGACATGGTGCACGTGCCCTACCGCGGCGCGCAGCCCGTGGTCACGGACCTGATCGGCGGACAGATCCAGGTGCTCTTCGGCGTCGCGAACTCGGTGCTCCCGCACATCAAGACCGGCGCCCTGCGCCCGCTCGCGGTGGCCGGCGAGCAGCCCCTGCCCTACCTGCCAAACGTCCCGACCGTCGCCAGCGCGGGCGGCCCCTTCAAGGCCTTCCGCAGCGAGGTCTGGATCGGCCTGGTCGCGCCGGCGGGCACGCCGCCCGACGTGGTGGCCAAGATCGAGGAGGCGGCGGGCCGGGCACTGCGGGATCCGGCGGTCAAGGCGGCGCTGGAAGCCCAGGGCCTGGAGCCCGCCCCATCGACGCCGGCCGCGCTCCAGGCACTCATGCAGGAAGACATGGCGCGCTGGTCCAAGGTCATCAAGGACACCGGCGCACGCGCCGAGTGAGGCGCAGCGGCGAGGCCGGCGGCTGATCGCCGCCGCCGGCGCCGCCGCGCCGCCCTCTAACACCCGATTGCAGCTGGCTGACGGCGCGGAGCACCCGCCCGCCGGGCAGCGCATCGCCCGCAGCGTGGCCCGTCAGGCCCCATCCCATCACAACGAGGAGACAACCATGAAGCATTCCCTTTCCGCGGCGGCCGCAGGCCTGCTCGCGCTCGGGCTCGCACCCGCGCATGCGCAAGGAGGCGCGCCGGCGTCCGGCGTCACGATCTACGGCGTGGCCGACGCCGGGGTCGAATGGTCTAACAACGGCGCCGGCTCGTCCCGCCGGCTGGTGTCGGGCGGCGCGCTGGGCAGCCGGCTCGGCTTCCGCGGCGTCGAGGACCTCGGCGGCGGCCTGTCCGCGGTTTTTCGCCTGGAGCAAGGCATCAATCTGGACGATGGCACCCTGGGCCAGGGCGGCCGCGCATTCGGCCGGGAAGCCTCCGTCGGCCTGGCAAGCACCGCCTGGGGCACCGTGACGGCCGGGCGCCTGCCGACGCCCTACTACGTGGCCCAGTCCGGCGTCGACGCCTTCTCGTGGATGGGCAGCGGCGGGCATCTGGCCATCACGCGCAGCACCGACGCGACCCGCCAGCTGCTGCCCCTGGCCGTCAGCGCCCGCTTCGACAACGCGGTGGGCTACGTGACGCCCAGGCTGGGACCGCTGACGTTTCGCGCCATGGCCGCGGCCGGGGAGAATCAGCCCACCATTGGACGCGCCTACAGCGCCTCGGCGACCTACCGCAACGGTCCGGTCGACGCGGTGCTGGCCTGGGCACGACAGCAGGGCGCGGACAACGCGAACGGCCGGATCGACGCCGTCGTCGCCGGGGGCAGCTACGACTTCGGCGCCGCCAAGATCTTCGCGGGCTACACCGCGGAAAAGAACAGCTGCGGCACCTGCACCGGCGCGCTCGCCCGCGCCCAGGGCGTCACGGGCGCCGCGGCCAGCGAGTTCCGCCTGATCAACCTCGGGGCCCGCGTGCCCTTCGGTGCCTTCACCGCCATCGTGCAGGCCGTGCGGATTTCCGACCGCTCGGCCTACGCGGCGGCCACCGGCCAACGGGACGCCACATGGCTGGCCATCGGCGGCGAATACACGCTCTCCAAGCGCACGATGGCCTATGCCTCGCTGGGCGCGGTCGGCAACCAGAACGGCTCGCGCTACGCGCTGGGTTCCGGATCGGCCCAGCAGCCCGCAGGGCTCGGGGGAGCGGGCGACCACCGTTCCACCACGCTCACACTGGGCATGCGCCACGCGTTCTGAACAGACACGGCAGACGCCCAGGTCGTGCGCTCAGGCGCCTGCGTGGCGCAGGAGCGCCGCCGCATGTTGAATCAAACCAAGGACAGGCCATCGCCATGACTGAACCACAACCCGCCTACCAGACCGGCATGTGCAACGAGTTCGCCACCGAAGCCCTCCCCGGGGCGCTCCCCCATGGGCGCAACTCCCCGCAGCGCGCGCCGTACGGCCTGTACGCCGAGCAGCTCTCCGGCACGGCGTTCACCGCGCCGCGCCACGCCAACCGCCGCGCCTGGCTCTACCGCATCCGGCCTTCGACGCTGCACCATCCTTTCGCCCTCGTGGATGCGGGACGGTGGACGAGCCGGGCCGGCGACGGCCCCGTGACGCCCAACCAGCTGCGCTGGGACCCGCTTCCTATGCCCGAGCGGCCGACGGACTTCATCGAGGGCATGACGACGATGGCGTGCAACGCGTCCTGCGCGGTCCACCTCTATGCCGCCAACCGGTCGATGGAGACGCGGTTCCTGTACGACGCCGACGCGGAGCTGCTCCTCGTGCCCCAGGCTGGTCGCCTCGAGCTGGCAACGGAAATGGGCCGTCTGCAGCTCGAGCCCCAGGAGATCGCCGTGATCCCCCGGGGCGTGCGCTTCCAGGTGCGGCTGCTGGACGCCCAGGCGCGGGGCTACGTGTGCGAGAACTTCGGCGCCGCCCTCAAGCTGCCGGACCTCGGTGTCATCGGCTCCAACGGGCTGGCGAATCCCCGGGACTTCTGCACGCCGGTCGCGGCCTACGAAGACCGCGAAGGCGACTTCGAGCTGGTCGCGCGCTTCCAGGGAAACCTGTGGAGCGCGCGCATCGGCCACAGCCCGCTCGACGTGGTCGCCTGGCATGGCAACCACGCGCCCTACAAGTACGACCTGCGGCGGTTCAACACCATCGGCTCGATCAGCTACGACCATCCCGATCCGTCCATCTTCCTGGTGCTGCAGTCCGTCAGCGACACCCCGGGCGTCGACACCATCGACTTCGTGGTGTTCCCGCCGCGCATCCTCGTGGCCCAGAACACGTTCCGGCCGCCCTGGTACCACCGTAACGTCGCGAGCGAGTTCATGGGGCTGATCCACGGGGCCTACGACGCCAAGGCCGAGGGCTTCGTGCCCGGCGGCGCGTCCCTGCACAACTGCATGAGCGCGCACGGACCGGATGCCGACACCTTCGCCAAGGCCAGTGCCGCTGACACCTCCCGGCCGGACTACCTCACCGAGACGATGGCCTTCATGTTCGAGTCGTGCGACGTCTTCAGGCCGACGACGTTCGCCCTGGAGACCGCCCAGCTGCAGGAGGACTATTTCCGCTGCTGGCAGAACCTCGGGAAGCACTTCGATCCGGCGCGGCCATGACGCGGGTGAACGAAACCCACGCGCCGGACCTGCGCAGCTGGGTCGGGTCCGCGAACGAGGACACGACGGATTTCCCGATCCAGAATTTGCCCTTCGGCGTCTTCCGCCGGCGCGGCTCCTCCGGGCCGTTTGGGGGCGGCGTGGCCATCGGGGACCAGATCCTCGACCTGGCCGCCGCGGCCGCCAGCGGCGCACTCGCCGGCGATGCGCGGGATGCCGCGGTGGCCGCCTCGCGCAAGCGCCTCAACGACTTCATGGCCATGGGGCCCGCCGCGTGGTCGGCGCTGCGCCTGGCGCTCTCGCGCGCGCTGCGCACGGGAGCCACGGAGCGCGGCAGGTTGGAGGGATGCCTTCTTGCCCAGCGCTCGGCCGAATACGCCCTGCCCGCGGCCATCGGCGACTACACCGACTTCTACATCGGCATCCACCATGCCACCGCCGTCGGCCGGTTGTTCCGGCCGGACGCACCGCTGCTTCCGAACTACAAATGGGTTCCCATCGGGTACCACGGCCGCAGTTCCTCCGTGGTCGTCAGCGGCGAACCGATCTACCGCCCGCTCGGCCAGAGCAGGGCCGAGGCCGGCGACCCGGAATTCGGTCCGAGCAGGCGCCTGGACTACGAACTGGAGCTCGGTTTCCTGGTGGGCCCGGGCAACCGGCGCGGCGAGCCCATTGCCATCGGCAGCGCCGAGAGCCACCTGTTCGGGGTCGCGCTGTTCAACGATTGGTCGGCGCGCGACATCCAGCCCTGGGAGTACCAGCCGCTGGGGCCCTTCCTGTCCAAGAACTTCGGCAGCACGCTCGCCCCGTGGGTCGTGACATTTGAGGCGCTGGCGCCGTTCCGGGCCGCTTGTCCGCGTGCGCCCGGCGACCCCGAGCCATTGCCCTATCTGAATTCCGAACGGAACCGGGCCAGCGGCTCGGTCGATGTGCAGCTCGAGGTGCTGCTCCAGACCGAGGCGATGGCCCGGTCGGGCCTGCTGCCAGCGCGCCTGTCGCGCTCGAGCTTCGTGGAGGCCGCCTACTGGACCCCCGCCCAGCTCGTGGCCCACCACACGGTCGGCGGCTGCAACCTCGCGCCTGGCGACCTGCTCGGATCGGGCACGCTGTCCGGGCCACATCCAGAACAGGCCGGCTCGCTCCTCGAGCGGACTGCCGGTGGACGGCAGGCCATCGCCCTGCCCTCGGGCGAGCACAGAACCTTCCTGGAGGACGGCGACACCGTCATCCTGCGCGCCTGGTGCGAACGCAGCGGAGCGCGACGCATCGGCTTCGGCGCATGCGCCAGCACCATCCACGCGCCGAAGCGCGCACCCTAGCCTCGCCGCGCGCTGCCCTGCACTGCCAAGCTGGCACCCGGGCGCGTCCTGCAATTCAGCGGCGAGGCAGGTTGGGACACTCGCTGACCGGCGTCGTGTGCCCGGCCGCCAGGCGCTGCGCGCATGCCGGCGCGTGGTCGCAGAACGTGCACCGGACTTCCGCCGCCCGGGTCGCCGGCAGGTCGTCCTGGGTCCTTGCCGCCTGCACCTGACGCCGGGCGGTGAACTTCCGCAGTTCCAGCGCGCCGGGATGCCGGAGCCTCCACCACTCGGGTTGCAGGTTCAGCCACAGCAGCGTGGCCGCACCGCCAAGAAGCGTCAAAATCACGAGAATCCCCAGAAGCTTGTCCATGATCGTTCCTTTCTGCCATCGTCGGCGGATGCAGGCTGGGCGGCCCTGCAGGTTCTGCCGTCTCCGCAGGCGCAGGCGATTTTTTGTTAGTCGCCTAACTATTAATCTAGGCCTGCCGCGGCCGGCCGTCAACCGCCGCGGGCGGCGTCCTGGACGAATGTTGATCTCGCGCAAACCCGGACGCACCCGCGCCGCCCTCCGACGCGGGGGATCCGCGGGTACGGCCGGAAGCGATCCACCGCTGCGGCCCTCCTCTCCCGCCGGCGGATGTCGTGCGCCGCAGACCCATCCGCGCCCCGAGGCACATGCAGGTACGGCCGGGGCACATGGCCGGTCGCTCCACGCGCGGCGGCGCGGCCGCCAATGCGCAGCGGCGCTGGGATCCGAGCCGTCCCGGCCGCGTACTCAGCGCAGCATGCGTCCGTTGTGCGTCATCACCAGGATGTCGGCCACGTCGATGCCGCTGGCGATCTTTCCCTCGGTCGGCGCGGAGAAGGAGACGCCGCCGAGGGACACCCCCTGCATCGCGCGCAGGGTGGCCTGGAGCGCGGGGCGCGTCAGCCCGGGTGCGCGCCGCAGGCCTTCCAGCAGCACCTGCGCGTTGATGTAGCCTTCGAACGAACTGAGGGACAGCCGGTCGTAGTTCCGGGCCTTCATCGCTGCCTGGTATTCGCGCGCCAGGGGAAGCAGCGTCGCATAGGGGTTCGGCACGACGCTGGAGAAGGCCGTGCCAACCGCATCGGCGCCCACTTGCTCCCACACCGAGCGCTCATCGACCGTGGAAAGGCAGACCATCTGCGCCCACAGTTTCGTCGCCACCTTGGCGCGGATGGCGGCGATCCCGGTCGCGGTCACGCCACCGACCACTACTACGTCGGCGCCGCTGCGCTCGATGCTCCGCGCCTGCTCGGTGTAGTCGGTGGCGTCCCGCGCATAGGGCACGGCGGCGACGAGCGGCAGTCCCTGCGCCTTCAGCACCGACTCGAACTGCGCGCGGAACGCCGTGCCCGAGTTGTCGGTCGCGTGCAGCACGGCGAAGCGGCTCCGGCCAATGGTGGGAAACAACGCGGCGATCGCGCGGGTCTCCGCGTCGAACGTCGCTCGCACATGGGTGACGATCTCGGTCCCCGGGCGGCGGAATGCATCGTTTCCGTGCAGCACGCCGACGATCGGCACGCCCGCGCGGGTCGCCGCCGGAATGGCGGCGCCGATGATCGGGCCGCCGAACAAAGAGGTCACCGCGACGACGGATTCCCTTGCCGCCAGCGACCCGATGGCCTCGACGGTCTTCTCGGCCTGGTACCCGTTGTCGATGGCCAGGAGCTTGACGGGCTGCCCCCGGATCCCTCCAGCGCGGTTCGCCTGTTCGAGCGCTCCGTCCACGCCCTGCCTGATCATCTCGGCCTGGCGCGCCTGTCCTCCCTGCAAAGGAAGCAGCATCGCGATCTGGATCTCGCGCGCCGCCGCCCGCGCTCGGAACGGCAATCCGACGGCCGCCGCTGCGAGCACCCCTCCGATGCACGAAAAGGTGCGGCGCCGCGCTCGGTCGGTACCCGTAGGTTCAGTGTTCATTGTCTGCCTCTCTCCATCATTGGTGCGCGCGATCGGTGCCGCAGCCCCACGCCGGCCGGTCGCGCTGACTTTTTGCGAGGCGACTCTAAACACTTTGTCGCGCGCTTGATAGATTGAGTCTCAGTCAATGTGAGTCCGCCGCGCGGGTGCGACTTCCGCACGGACAGAGGCCTGCATCGCCGGGCGGGGTACTGCCCGCATGCGTCCTGCATCTCGCCGAGGGCGGCTGCGCCGCACCGGGCCATATGCGCCGAAAGGCCGTGGCCTGCAAGGCTGTCACCACGGACGGCCCGGCGGGCATCGGACACGCCGAGCCGGGCCGACCGGGCCTTCACGCCGGCCGGAGGACTTCGGAGACCGTCAGCCGCACCAGGTCCAGCGTGGTCTTCTGGACCTGCGTGGCGGGGCGTTGCAGGCTGGTCGCCAGGGACAGCGCTATGCGCAGCGGCGGCGCACCGATGACCTGGGCGCTGTAGGCAGAAGGAACAGGCGAATTGAGCAGCGCGTTGCGCGGCAGCACCGCGTACCCGGCCCCGTCGGCCACCATGTCCAGGATGGCGGCGACCCCGTCGATCTCCAGCGCGATCTCGGGCCGGCAGCCGATGAGCGCCATCTCGGCTTCCACGTGCATGCGGATCGCGTTGGGGCGCGAGGGAATGACCAGCGGCAGCCGCGCGAGCTCGGCGAGCGCGATGGGGCCGGGCGGCGGGTCCTCGGCCAGCCCGCGCGGGCGGGCGCGCACGAGCAGCAGATCCTCGTCCATGAGGTGCGACACATCCACATCGCGCACCGGCTGGCCGTTGTAGAGCACGACGATGTCCAGGCGACCGCTGACCAGTCCTCTCAGGAGTTCGCTCGAAAGCCCTTCGCTGATCGAGAGCCGAGCCTCCGGCAATTCCTTGCGGAAGGCGCGCATGAGCGGCACCGCCATCGCGCGCGCCACGCTGCTGGGCAGCCCGATGGCGACGGCGCCCGAGACGCCGCCGCGCAGGCGCTCCATGTCCTCCCGCGCCCGGGCCATCTGGTGCAGGATGCCCCGCCCATGGTCGACCAGCAACCGGCCCGCCTCCGTGGGCGTGACGCCGCGGCCATTGCGCACCAGCAGGTTCTGGCGCAGCTCCACCTCCAGCAGGCGCACCTGCCGGCTCAGGGCCGACTGGGCCATGCCGAGGGCCGCCGCGGCATGGGTGAAGCTGCCCATTTCGGCGACCCGCACAAAGTACTCGAGCTGCTTCAGATCCATCGACAAATGAGATATCTGGTAGACCAATCCGCCACTTCTTGTATAGCTGGAATTGCAGCAGAATACCCCAAAATACTTAGCCACCAAACAATCCTATGAATGCTCCGCTTCGTGGAATCTCCTCCATGGCCACCCGCCAGGTGTTGGCCGAGCTGCTGGCCGCCTACGAGCAGCAGACCGGCCAGCGCGCAGCCATCGAGGCCGTGGGCGGCGTGGACGCGGCCAAGCGGGTGCAGGCCGGCGAGGCTTTCGACGTGGTGGTGCTTGCCTCTGACGCCATCGACAAGCTCATCGCGGCCGGCGCCGTCGTGGCCGGCAGCAGGACCGACTGGGTGCGCTCCGGCGTGGCCGTGGCGGTGCGCGCGGGCGCGCCGCTGCCCGACATCGGCTCGGAAGACGCAGTGCGCAGTGCCGTGCTGGCCGCGCGCAGCATCAGCTATTCCACCGGCCCGAGCGGCGTGGCGCTGGCGAAACTGTTCGAGCGCTGGGGCATTGCCGACCAGGTGGCCGGCCGCATGGTGCAGGCCCCGCCCGGCGTGCCCGTGGGCTCCCTGGTGGCACGTGGCGATGTGGAGCTCGGCTTCCAGCAACTGAGCGAGCTGCTGCACGTGGAGGGCATCACCATCGTGGGCCCGCTGCCGCCTGCGATCCAGATCACCACCATTTTTTCATCGGGCGTCGCTGCCTCCAGCCAGCAGCCCGAGGCCGCCAAGGCGCTGCTCGACTTCTTCGCATCGCCAGCGGCGGCCGAAGCCAAGCAACGCCAGGGCATGGACCCTGCCTGAACCCGAACACCAAGATCCAAGGAGCACAACGCAATGAGCCTCATCATCGACTGCCATGGCCACTACACCACGGCACCCAAGGCGCTGGAGAACTGGCGCAACCAGCAGATCGCCGGCATCAAGGACCCGGCCGCCATGCCCAAGGTCGCCGATTTGCAGATCAGCGACGACGAGCTGCGCGAGTCCATCGAGACCAACCAGCTGCGCCTGATGAAGGAGCGCGGCAGCGACATCACGCTGTTCTCGCCG
Source organism: uncultured Roseateles sp. (assembly GCA_946886855.1). The sequence continues at coordinate 14,060 of CAMPJJ010000027.1, forward strand.
CGCGCCAGTTTCATGGCCCACCACATCGGCGACTTCAATGTCTCCAGCACCTGGGCGGCCATCTGCAACGAGCTGTGCCACCGCGTCTCCACCCTGTTCCCCGACAACTTCGTGCCCGTGGCCATGCTGCCGCAAAGCCCCGGGGTGGACCCCGCGACCTGCATCCCCGAGCTGGAGAAGTGCGTCAAGGAATACGGCGCGGTGGGCATCAACCTCAACCCCGACCCCTCGGGCGGCCACTGGACCAGCCCGCCGCTGACCGACCGCCACTGGTACCCCATCTACGAGAAGATGGTGGAGTACGACCTGCCCGCCATGATCCACGTGAGCACCAGCTGCAACGCGTGCTTCCACACCACGGGCGCGCACTACCTGAACGCCGACACCACGGCCTTCATGCAGTGCATCCAGGGCGACCTGTTCAAGGACTTCCCCACGCTCAAGTTCCTGATCCCGCACGGCGGCGGTGCCGTGCCCTACCACTGGGGCCGTTTCCGCGGCCTGGCGCAGGAGATGAAGAAGCCCCTGCTCGAAGACCACCTGCTGAACAACATCTTCTTCGACACCTGCGTGTACCACCAGCCGGGCATCGACCTGCTGAACACCGTGATCCCGGTGAAGAACGTGCTGTTCGCCTCCGAAATGATCGGCGCGGTGCGCGGCATCGACCCCACCACCGGCCACTACTACGACGACACCAAGCGCTACATCGAAGCGTCGAAGATCCTGAGCGGCGACGACAAGCACCAGATCTACGAAGGCAATGTGCGCCGCGTGTTCTCCCGACTCGATTCACGACTGAAGGCAAAGGGGCTCTGACATGTACGAATTAGGCGTTGTCTACCGCAACATCACCCGCGCCGATCGCGCAGCCGCTGACGGCCTGGCTGCCCTCGGCTCGGCTACCGTGCACGAGGCCATGGGCCGCGTGGGCCTGCTCAAGCCCTACATGCGCCCCATCTACGGCGGCCAGCAGGTCAGCGGCACAGCCGTCACCGTGCTGCTGCAGCCCGGCGACAACTGGATGATGCACGTGGCGGCCGAGCAGATCCAGCCCGGCGACGTGGTGGTGGCGGCCGTCACCTCCGAATGCACCGATGGCTATTTCGGCGACCTGCTGGCCACCTCGTTCCAGGCGCGCGGTGCGCGGGCGCTCATCATCGACGCCGGCGTGCGCGACGTGAAGACCCTGCAGGAGATGAATTTCCCCGTGTGGAGCCGCGCCATTTCCAGCAAGGGCACGATCAAGGCCACGCTGGGCTCGGTCAACATCCCGGTGGTGTGCGCCGGCATGTGGGTCACGCCGGGCGACGTGATCGTGGCCGACGACGATGGCGTGGTCTGCGTGCCCGCCGCGCGCGCCGCCGAGACGCTCGAGGCCGCGCGCAAGCGCGAGAGCTTCGAGGGCGAGAAACGCGCCAAGCTCGCCTCGGGCGTGCTCGGCCTGGATATGTACAACATGCGCCCCGGGCTCGAAAAGGCCGGGCTGCGCTACATCGACTGAGGACCTACGCCATGCCCATCCCCGCATCGGCGCAGGACTGGCACATCGGCCTCGTCGGCTACGGCGAGGTCGGCCGCATTCTCTGCGAGGACCTGCGCGCCCAGGGGCTGCGCGTCTCGGCCTACGACCGCAAGCTCGGCGGTGCGCTACAACGGCCCTTGTTGGAGCACGCGCGGGCCCATGGCGTCGAGTTGCTCGACAGCCACGCCCGGCTCGCGGCCACTGCCGACTTCGTGATCAGCGCCGTCACCGCCAGCCAGACGCTGGACGTGGCCCGGGCGTGCGCTCCGCAGGTGCGCAAGGAAGCCTTCTATCTGGACTTCAACTCGGCCTCCCCGGGTGCCAAGCAGGCGGCCGGCGCGCTGATTGATGCGGCCGGTGCCCGGTACGTCGAAGGCGCGGTGATGACCAGCATTCCACCTTACCGCATCAAGGTGCCGCTGCTGCTGGGCGGCGCCTCGGCCAGGGCGCTGGCCGAGGCCATCGCGCCGCTGGGCTTCGTCGCCAAGGTCGTCAGCGACCGGCTGGGCGTGGCCTCGGCCACCAAGATGTGCCGCAGCGTGATGGTCAAGGGCCTGGAGGCGATGGTGATCGAGAGCTTCACGGCCGCGCGGCACTACGGCGTGGAGGACGCGGTCATCGCCTCGCTCCAGGAGACCTTTCCCGGCATCGACTGGGAGAAGCAGGGCGCCTATTTCTTCCAGCGCGTGATCGAGCATGGCCGCCGCCGCAGCGAGGAGATGCACGAGTCCGCGAACACGGTGCGCGAAGCGGGCATGCCCGCCTTCTCCGCGCAGGGCACAGCCGAGCGCCAGGCCTGGATGGCGGACCGCGCGGACGCCGGGTCGTTCGGCGAACGCGGCGCTCCGGGATTCGCGCGCGCCGCCGACTGGCGCGCCGAGGCCGACCGCCTGTTGCAATCTCTCAAGGAACCCACCGCATGAGCACTTTCACGAAAACCCCAGGCTGGCTCGACTGGTACGCCGGACCCAGCAAGCCCCGCTTCCAGGTGCCGCCCGGCAGCGTGGACGCGCACTGCCACGTGTTCGGCCCGGGCGCGGAGTTCCCCTACGCGCCCGAGCGCAAGTACACGCCCTGCGATGCCTCGAAGCACGAGCTGTACGCGCTGCGCGACCACCTGGGCTTTGCCCGCAACGTGGTGGTGCAGGCCACCTGCCACGGCGCCGACAACCGCGCCATGGTCGATGCCTGCCTGTCCAGCGGTGGCAAGGCGCGCGGCGTGGCCACGGTCAAGCGCTCGGTGACCGATGAAGAATTGCAGGCCCTGCACGCCGCCGGTGTGCGCGGCGTGCGCTTCAACTTCGTCAAGCGCCTGGTGGACTTCACGCCCAAGGACGAGCTGCTGGAGATCGCCGGCCGCATCGCCAAGCTCGGCTGGCATGTGGTGATCTACTTCGAGGCGGTGGACCTGCCCGAGCTGTGGGATTTCTTCACGGCCTTGCCTACCACCGTGGTGGTGGACCACATGGGCCGGCCCGACGTGACCAAGCCCATCGATGGGCCCGAGTTCGAGCTGTTCCTGAAGTTCATGCGCCAGCACCCCAACGTGTGGAGCAAGGTCAGTTGCCCCGAGCGCCTGTCGGTCACCGGGCCGAAGGCGCTCAACGGCGAGCAGGCGGCCTACCAGGACGTGGTGCCGTTCGCGCGAAAGGTGGTGGAGGAGTTCCCCGACCGCGTGCTCTGGGGCACCGACTGGCCGCACCCCAACCTCAAGGACCACATGCCCGACGACGGCCTGCTGGTGGACTTCATCCCCCACATCGCGCCCACGGCCGAGCTGCAAAAGAAGCTGCTCGTGGACAACCCCATGCGCCTGTATTGGCCCGAAGAGGCGAAGTAAGGAGAGCGCGCCATGTCCCTCGACAAACCCTACCTCGACGTGCCCGGCACCATCATCTTCGATGCCGAGCAGTCCCGCAAAGGCTACTGGCTCAACCAGTTCTGCATGTCGCTGATGAAGGCAGAGAACCGCGAGCGCTTCAAGGCCGACGAGCGCGCCTACCTCGACGAATGGGCCATGACCGAGGAACAGAAGCAGGCCGTGCTGGCCCGCGACCTCAACTGGTGCATGCGCACGGGCGGCAACATCTACTTCCTGGCCAAGATCGGCGCCACCGACGGCAAGAGCTTCCAGCAGATGGCCGGCAGCATGACCGGCATGACCGAGGAGGAATACCGCAACATGATGGTCGGTGGCGGCCGCTCCCCGGAGGGCAACCGTTTTCTCGGCGAGGACGGCGACGCCCAGCCGCAACACCAACCCCAAGGCAAGGCCGGCCATAAAACCACGGGCAGCAACTGACATGGCCAAGATCACCGCATCCGTCTACACCTCCCACGTGCCCGCCATCGGCGCCGCCATCGATCTGGGCAAGACCCAGGAACCGTACTGGCAGCCGCTGTTCGCGGGCTACGACTTCTCCAAGGAATGGGAAAAGGCCCAGAAGCCCGACGTGGTGTTCCTGGTCTTCAACGACCACGCCACCGCGTTCAGCCTGGACATGATCCCGACCTTCGCCATCGGTACGGCCGCCGAGTACCAGCCCGCCGACGAAGGCTGGGGCCCGCGCCCTGTGCCCGCCGTCCACGGCCATCCGGCGCTGGCGGCGCACATCGCGCAGTCCGTCATCCAGGACGACTTCGACCTCACCATCGTCAACAAGATGGACGTGGACCACGGCCTCACCGTGCCGCTGTCGCTGATGTTCGGTCAGCCCCCCCAGTCCGACTATCGCTGGCCCTGCAAGGTCATCCCGTTCGCCGTCAACGTGGTGCAGTACCCCGTGCCCTCGGGCAACCGCTGCTTCCAGCTGGGCAAGGCGATCCGCAAGGCCATCGAGTCGTTCGACGAAGACCTCAACGTGCAGATCTGGGGCACGGGCGGCATGAGCCACCAGCTGCAGGGCCCGCGCGCCGGCCTCATCAACAAGGACTGGGACAACCGGTTCCTGGACCGCCTCATCGCCGAGCCCGCCGAGCTGGCCAAGGTGCCGCACATCGAATACGTGCGCGAGGCCGGCAGCGAAGGCATCGAGCTGGTGATGTGGCTCATCGCCCGCGGCGCCATGGCCGACGTCGCTGGCGGACCTGCGCCCAAGGTGGTGTACCGCTTCTTCCATGTGCCCGCCAGCAACACCGCGGTGGGCCACCTGATCCTGGAGAATCAGCCCGCCTGAGGCTGGCTGATTTCGAATCAACCCGTAAAGGACCCCCACCATGACCATCAAAGTAGCCCTGGCCGGCGCCGGCGCCTTCGGCATCAAGCACCTGGACGGCATCAAGAACATCGACGGTGTCGAAGTCGTCTCCCTCGTCAGCCGCGACCTGGCCAAGACCCGGGAAGTGGCCGACAAGTATGGCATCCAGCACGTGACCACCAAGCTCGAAGACAGCCTGGCCATCAAGGAAGTGGACGCGGTGATCCTCTGCACCCCCACGCAGATGCATGCCAGCCAGTCCATCGCCTGCCTGGAAGCCGGCAAGCACGTGCAGGTCGAGATCCCGCTGTGCGACGTGCTGGCCGACGGCGAGAAGGTCGCCGCCCTGCAGAAGCAGACCGGCCTCGTCGCCATGTGCGGCCACACCCGCCGCTTCAACCCCAGCCACCAGTACGTGCACAAGAAGATCAAGGCGGGCGAGTTCAATATCCAGCAGATGGATGTGCAGACGTTCTTCTTCCGCCGCACCAACATGAACGCGCTGGGCCAGCCGCGCAGCTGGACCGACCACCTGCTGTGGCACCACGCCGCCCACACCGTGGACCTGTTCGCCTACCAGGCCGGCAGCCCGATCGTGAAGGCCAACGCGATCCAGGGCCCGATTCACAAGGAGCTGGGCATCGCGATGGACATGAGCATCCAGCTGCAGGCAGCCAACGGCGCCATCTGCACGCTCAGCCTCTCGTTCAACAACGACGGCCCGCTGGGCACCTTCTTCCGCTACATCGGCGACACCGCCACCTACATCGCGCGCTACGACGACCTGGTGCAGTCGCACAGCAAGGGCCCCGAGACGCCGGTGGACGTGAGCCAGGTCGACGTGAGCATGAACGGCATCGAGCTGCAGGACCGCGAGTTCTTCGCCGCGATCAAGGAAGGCCGGGAGCCCAATGCCAGCGTGGCACAGGTCCTGCCGTGCTACCAGGTGCTGAACGGCCTGGAACGGCAACTCAACTGAGTCCGCGCCATTTGGCACTGTATCGTTTCCACTGCCTGCACGGCAAGCGCCGCGGGCGTTCTTCCTGGGAGAAGCGCAATGCAGACACGCACCCTCGGCCCATTCGAAGTCAGCGCCATCGGTCTGGGCTGCATGAACCTCTCGCACGCCTACGGCGCGCCCGTCTCCGCCGACACGGGTGAGCGCGTGCTGCTGGCGGCGCTGGATGCCGGCGTGACGCTGTTCGACACGGCGGCGCTGTACGGCTTCGGTGCCAACGAGGAGTTGGTGGGCCGCGTCCTCCGGCCCCATCGCCAGCGCATCACCCTGTGCAGCAAGGGCGGCATGGCCGGCGTGAAGGGCGAGGACGGCGTGACGCGCCGCGTGATCGACGGCCGCCCCGCCACGCTGCGCAGCAACTGCGAGGACAGCCTGCGCCGCCTGGGCACCGACGTGATCGACCTGTACTACCTGCACCGCTGGGACAAGCAGGTGCCCATCGAGGACTCGGTGGGCGAGCTGTCGCGGCTGGTCGCGGCAGGCAAGGTGCGGGCCATCGGCCTGTCGGAGGTCTCCGCCGCCACATTGCACCGCGCGCACGCCGTGCACCCCGTCGCCGCCGTGCAGACCGAGTACTCGCTGTGGACGCGCAACCCGGAGATCGCGGTGCTCGACGCGTGCCGCGAGCTGGGCGCGGCCTTCGTTGCCTTCAGTCCCCTGGCGCGCGGCTTCCTCTGCGGCGAACTCGTGGACGTGGGTGCGCTCCACGAGAAGGACATCCGCCGCGCCATGCCGCGCTTCGCGCCCGAGGCCTACGCGGCCAACCTGAAGCTGCTGGACGGCTACCGCAGGATCGCGCGGGACGCGGGCTGCACCCCGGCACAGCTGGCCCTGGCCTGGCTGCTGCACCAGGGCGGCCACATCGTCCCCATTCCCGGCACCACGAGCGTGGAACACCTGCTGGACGACCTGGGCGCCGCCAACATGCGGCTGCACGCCGCGGTGATCGAGCGGCTGAACGTTCTGATCAACGAACTTACCGTGGTCGGCCAGCGCTACAGCGCGCAGAGCGCGAACGAGGTCGACACCGAAGCCTTCTGAACCGCGAAGGCCCCTGGCGTCCGCGAGCCCGCCTTCGCGGTGTTGCGGGCGCCCTGCTGCCGGTTCCACACGGTGCGAGGGCAGGAATGCCCAGGCGCGAGGTTGTGAGGTTCACCCCGCCCTCCTCCGGCGGTCGGGCCGCGCCCCGGACCGCGTCAGGGTGCTCCGGCGCGGGCCAGCAGGCGGCCGTAGCCTGGAACCCCCGGCAGCGCGCCAAGCTTGCGCATGCAGTACCAGGCCACCGCCGTGTTGCTCGTGACGACGGGCCGTCCCAGGGAACGCTCCAGGGCCTCGATGGTCTCGGCCGTCCGCACGGTGGTGCAACTGAGGACGTATGCGTCCGCCCGCGCATGGGCATGGCGCGTGGCGAACGCATGCCACGCCTGCGGCGCGATGGCCATCATCTCGCGGCCGGTGCGGCAATCCAGGCCGGCGTTGCCGAGGATCTCGAATCCATGCTCGGCGAAGTAAGCCGCCTCCCGGTCATTGACGGCCGCCGTGTACGGGGAGAGCAGCACCACGCGCCGCGCGGGCAGGGCCTGCAGCGCCGCCACCAGGGCCTGCGACGTGGCCACGCAGGGCAGCCCAGTCGCGGACTGGATGCGCGCGAGAATCGACGCCTCCAGCTCGGTGCTGTAGGTCGACACGGCGGTGCAATGGAACACCACGATGTCGACGCCCGCGTCCGCGAGCAGCTCGGCCGCCGGCTCGACATCCCGGGCCATGCCCAGCAGGCTCGCCTCCGAACTGTCCACGAGCTTCAGCCGCGTGACCGCGATGGCGATGTCGGCGGGAAGCATCGCGCGCAGTTGCGGCTCGGCGGCCTGGTTCACGGAGGGCAGCAGCACGCCGATGCGCCCGCCCGATCCGTAGTCGAGTGCTGGGGCGGTCATGCCGATGCGCCCTTCAGTTCAGCTTGAGCCCGAGCTCCTTGATCAGGGGCGCGTACTTGGCGGTCTCCCGCCGGATGGTCTCGTCCATCTCCTCGGGCGTGGTGCCCGCCGTCTCCAGACCGAACACCATGAGCTGGTCCCTGACTTCCTTGCGCTGCACGACCTCCACAACGTCCTTGTGGATCTTGTCGATGATCGCCCGCGGCGTGCCGGCGGGCGCGGACAGTGCATTCCACATCAACAGTTCGTAGCCCTTGAGCCCGGCCTCCGCCAGCGTCGGCACGTCGGGCAAGGCCGCGGAGCGGACCGGACCCGTCGTGGCCAGTGCACGGATCTTCCCGGACTGGATGTGCGGGACATTGGCGGCGATGCCGTCGAAGCTGACCTCGACGTCCCCCGAGAGCATTCCTTTGACGACCTCCGAGGCGCCGCGGTACGGCACCTGGACCAGCTTGATCCCGCTCTGCCGCGTGAACATCTCGCCTGCGAGCTGTGTGGACGTGGTGCTGGAGCCGTAGTTGATGCTGCCGGGCTGGGCCCGGGCGGCAGCCACCAGGTCGGCCACCGCCCTGAAGGGTGTCCGGTCGGTTGCGGTGAGCACCAGGGACTGGCGGGCGACGATCGAGATGGACGCGAAGTCCTTGATCGGATCGTAGGGCAGCCGCGAATACAGCGCCGGGTTCAGCGTGTAGGTCGAATCCAGGGGCATGAACAAGGTGTAGCCGTCGGGCGCGGCCCGGGCGGCCTCCTGCGCCGCGATCAGCGTGTTGGCCCCGCCCTTGTTGTCGACGACGACGGGCTGGCGCCACTTTTCGGACAGGCGTTGCGCGATCGCGCGGCCCAGCACGTCGGCGGGACCGCCGGCCGGGAAGGGCACGATCAGGCGCACCGGCCTGGCGGGGAAGCTGGTCGCGGCCTGCGCCTGCGCCTGCGCCGCGGCGGGCAGGACCGGCAGCATAAGCATCGGGACGAACAGCGCGGCGCGCGGCGCCACGCGGCGCAGCAGATGGAACATGGGCATGGGGGTCTCCTATTTCTCGTGATCGCGGGGGGGTCGGCGGCGCCGGAGCGGGCCGCTCAGAACCCGTACAACTGCTCGGGGTTGCGCACCAGGATCCGGTGGCGCAGCGCTTCGTCGGGCACCCAAGTCAGCATCTGGTCCAGCAGGTCCGTGGTGTTGGGCATCTCGCCCTTGAACGAGACGTGCGGCCAGTCGCTGGCCCATACCAGGCGGTCCGGCCGGGCGGCCAGCAGCGCCTGGATGTAGGGCACCATGTCCTCGTACGGCGGAGGGAGTGCCGACATCCGGTAGCCGCAGGACAGCTTGACCCAGCATCGCCCCTTGTTTACCAGCCTCAGCAGCGCCTGGAAGCCAGGCTGCCCCAAGCCGTCACCGGGCCTGAGAGAGCCCATGTGGTCAATCACGACATCGGTGGGCAGTTCGCGCAGGGTGGGCTCCATCTCGGCCAGCGGAGCCCGGCCCTGGTCATCCATGACGTGGAGCTGCACATGCCAGCCCAGGCGGGCGATGCGCGCCGCGAGCGTCGGCATCTCGGCCAGCGGGACGGCGCCGGCATGGCCGATGTTGTAGCGCACTCCCCGCACGCCGACTTCGTGCAGGCGGTCCAGTTCGGCCTCCTGCACGTCGGCCCGCAGCGCGACGACGACGCGCGCCGGCCGGCCCAGCTCGGCCACCGCCGCTAGGTGCCGGCGGTTGTCGGTGCCGTAGCCGCTGGGCTGCACGAGCACTAGGCGCTCAACGCCCAGGGTGTCGTGCAACGCGCGCAGCTGCGCCGGCAAGGCATCGGGCACATCGAAGGCGCGCGTCGCGGCCACCGGATAGCGGTCAGCGGGGCCGTAGACATGCACATGGCAATCCGCGGTCCCCGGCGGGCAGACCAGCCGGGGCTTGCGGGGAGCTGGATCGGGAGGCTGGCACAGCGGAATCTCCGCGCCGGCCCGGATGCTCATTGCAGGCGACGGGCTGCTCATTCGTAGATCCGATCCTCGTACAGCACCACCGGCACTTCCTTGTTCTTCTCGGAATAGCCATCGAAGGGCTTGCCCTCCAGGTCGATGCGCGCGAGCACGTCGCTGTCGGGGTCGATGTGCGCGCCGATGCGCAGCATGACGAGTTCCTCCCCGTCCTCCTTCGCATGGAACCAGTAGAAGGTGCCGGCCGGCAGCAGCACGCAGTCGTTCCTGCCGACCTCGCGCGTCTCGCCATTCGGTCCGTGGAACACCGCGCCGCCCTGCAGGATGACGAACACGTGGTCCTCGTTGGAATGCGCGTGGATCTCGTTCTCGCCGCCGCTCGCGTAGGTCTTGAGCACCACGTTCATGTAGCGCGACGCGCCAAGGACCTGGTTGGTGCGGCCCTGCTTCGGCAACTGGGCCCGGATGTGGAAGAAGCTGGGCTGGCCCGGCTTTTCCAGGCGCGCCATCTCGGCGCGCCACTCCGCGGCGCTGTTGACGATCGGCGCGAAGCTGTTGGTAAGTCTGTTCGTGGTCATGGTGATCTCCTTCGTGAATGTCAATCGATCCTGATGCCGGCTTCCGCGATGACGGGACGCCACCTGGCGGCCTCCGAGGTGATGAAGCCGCGCAGCGCCTGCGGCGAGCTGGCGTCGGCCAGCAGCCCGGCGCCCAGGAGCTTCTCCTGCACGTCCTTGGATGCGAGGGCCTGCGTCAGCGCGCGGTTGAGCTCGTCCACCACCGCCGCGGGCGTTCCCTTGGGCGCCAGCAGCGCCATCCACACGTCGATGTCGGGCAGTTTGATCCCCACATCGGCCATCGACGGCACGTTGGGCAGCGTAGGGATGGGCTTGGCGCTCAGGCGCGCGAGCGGCCGCAGCGTGCCCTTCTCGAAATGGGGCATGGCGGTCGTGATGCCGTCGATGGTGAACGTGACGTCCTTGGTCAGTAGGCTCTGGGTCGTGCCCGCGCTGCCCTTGTAGGGAACCGAGACCACCTCCTTGCCCAGCGTGCGCTTGAGCAGTTCGCCGGAGAGCTGGGACGTGAAGGTGCCGAAGCCATAGCTCAGCGCGGCAGGGCCGGCCTTGGCCTGCGCGACCAGCGCCTGCATGGACTGCGGACCGGCCTGGTGCGTCATAACCACCAGGGGCGTGGTGGCCACCTTGCCGATCGGCTCGAAGTCCTTGACGGGATCGTAGGGCAGCTTGGCGTAGAGGTACTGGTTCATCACCAGCGTGTTGTCGATGGCCATCAGCAGCGTGTAGCCGTCCGGCGCCGCCTTCGCCACCGCATCGGCGCCGATGATGGTGTTGGCCCCAGGCTTGTTGTCCACCACGATCGGCTGGCGCATCAGCTCGCCCATGCGCTGCCCGACGACGCGGGCCAGCAGGTCGGTGGGACCGCCGGCCGGGAACGGCACGACCATCCGGATCGGCCGGCTGGGATAGTCACGGGAAGCTGGTGCTTGTGCGTGCACCGGAAGGGCGGCGCAAATGAGCGACACGGCGAGGGCCGCGGCGACCTGGAAGGTCTTCATGGGGTGTCTCCTGGGCGGTTGTCGATATCCGCGATTCGTTGTCGCGGACGCTTGTTGACCGCCGTCAATTCTGGTGGGCCCGTGCGTCCCCGGCAACGCAGGCTGGCCTATTCGCTGTATCGAAGAAATGAATTCACCAGGATCCACGCCCTTCATAGATCTGAACCGTCGCCAGTGGTGGCCAACTCCGAAGAGGCGCGGCGCCCTCCAGGGGCATGGCCCATGGGTTACGCCACGCGCCGCGCGGCCGACGGCAGGCAGCGTGGTCACCATTGGGTACAGGCGCGGCCGCACGAAGCGCAGTTCGCGCTCCACATCACAGCAGGCCGGCTTAATCCGCCGGAGTTCCTGGTCCTGCCCTTGTCCGCCGCGCTTGCCTGGCAGCTGGCGAGCGCATCCGCATCGCTGAGCACCTGGCCGACGCGCAATGAGAGGTCCAACTCGAGAAGGCGCCGGCGTCGCTCAAAGCCTGGGTGGCGCGGGCGGTGCGGTGCGCGCCTGCGCATGCGACGGTGCCGGGGACCAGCGTTCCGGGAGAGCCCATGTTCGCTGACTGCACCGGCGAAGCGACGGGCCCTCAGCCGCGGCGCGGGCGCAGCACGCCAACGCGCGAGCCGATCAGAGCGGCGCGGCCGCTCCGAGGCGCAGCTTCAAGCGGCCTTCGGGCCGCTCGGCGCACCACGCTGAGCGCAGTGCCTTCTGCCGCCCGCGCCGGGCGGTGGGCCCGGACTTGCGCAGTGGGCAATGCCCTTGCCCACCTTCTCGGAGCGTTCCGCGGGCAGGTACCCGTGCGCAAAAAAAGGCGCCGGGTTGCCCCGGCACCAAACCTTGGAGATAACAATGCAAAAGGGTCCCGGCGTCCTGCCACCGCAGCCCGTCGCGGAGCTGCGGCGACGCGGCGCCGGTCGCCATCATCAGAAGTTGTGCCGGACCCCCATGTAGATGTTCCGGGAACTGCCGCTGGCCGAGCCGACCAGCGTGGCCGGCGCCTGCGCAGTGCCGGTGCCCAGCACGTACTGCGAGCCGTTCTTGTTGCTGATCTGTCCCACGCCGAAGTACAGGCGCGTCCTCTTCGACAGGTCGTAGTCGCCGCCGAGTGCAATCCAGTTCGCGTCCCGGTTGCCCGTCAACGCCGTGTAGTCCGACCTGTCGTTGACGCGGGTGAACTGGGCAATGGCCGTGAATTGCCCGAAAGGCACGCGCACGCCGACGTTGGTCAGCCTGAACTCGCTCGTCGAGGCACCCGGGAGCCGCGCGATGGCTCCGGTGCAGGTCACGCAGGAATTCTTCTCCACCGTCATGCCCATGAAAAACTTGGCGAAGCGGGCGTCGTACGAGCCACCGAGCACCATCGCCGAGACCTTGCCCGCGGCGTCGTCCGGTCCCTCCTGCCGCTGGAAGCCAGCGTTGAGGTCGAAGCCGCCGGCTTGGTATCGCGCGGATGCGCCGTACCCGCGTCCGATCGTCGCCGAATTCTCACCGAACGAGTACTGGCCACGGAACTCGATGCCGCCCCAGCGCGGCGACACGTAGTTGACCGCGTTGTCCTGCCGCGCCGACACGCCCATCGGCAGCACCTGGCGCTGCGTGGTCGGGCTGATGTTCCGGGTGAGCGCGAGCAGCCCGCCCGCGCCTTCCCAGACGAAGGCATCCACACTGCTCTGGACCATGTAGTAGGGAGTGGGAATGCGGCCCATCTGCAACGTGCCGAACCGCGCGTCGCTCAGCCCGACCGACGCCTCGCGTCCGAACGCGCGACCGCCTTGGCCGAGCGTGCCGTCGTCGAGGTTGATGCCCATCTCGAGGCGGAAGACAGCAGCAAGCCCTCCCCCAAGGTCCTCCACACCGCGAAAGCCCAGGTTGCTCCCGGCGCTTCCCCCCGAGATCACCCGATTGACGCTACCGCCTCCCGAACGCGGCGAGTCCACGCCTGCATCCGCTCGCCCATAGATGGTCACGCTGCTCTGCGCGTTGGCTGCGCCGCAGACGGACAGCAGCACGGCGCATGCGACCGCATGCTTGGCCATTCCGTTCATAGTTGTCTCCTTCGTTGAACTTGGGGCTTTGCCCCACTTCCTCTTCTTCACATTGCGCCTGGCGTCTCATGGGAAAGTTCCACGCGCAGCCCACCAAAGACCACATCGCTCGATGACTCGCGGATTCATCGTGGCTCCTCCGGCTCGGGGAAGTATAGATAGTCGACTAACTTTTTAGATAGTCACCTAAGTAAATATCTCAGGTAAAAATCGAACGCTTGTGGCAGGCGTGCGACGCTTTTTCAGCCGACTTGCCAGCGGCCGCGGAACGCTGACAGAGACCATCCAGGATGGCATCGGAACCAACCCGGATTGATTGGCTGATCAATGCCTCGCGGCGAAGCGCGCAGCATCCCATCGGGTACAGATCCCATTGCCGCGGCAAGGAGCGATGCACGATCGGACACGGGACATGGCCCATGTCCGGCCGATGGAACGACCCGGTCAGCGATCCGGTCGCGCTCCCACCTCTGCCCGCCATTCACGGGCACGCAGGCGCGTCCGCCGGCGGTGCGCTTCCAATTTCCACGCGCCGCTAGTCGGGCCATCGCCGGCCCCGTGCCGATGCGCGAGACCGTGGGCACTGCTCAGCGCCGCACGGACACGCGGCCCAGTGGTCAGGGCAGCACGGCGTCTTCGCCAATGCGCGCGACGTGCGATGGAAGCCGGGCCCATTGGCCACGCGGGCCGACAGCGAACCCATTGACGCGAACAGCATGGGCAGCGGGCGGCGCCGGTTGAACCATCGATCAACATCGGGATGGACCCTAGCTCGCCATGCCGGCTGCCGTGCCAGATTGCTTCCGTCATAGGTTGACCGCGCATTCAAGCTTGATGCACATCAACCTTGTTCCTAGCATTCGGTTCTTCTTAGGGCACGTGTAGTTGCCTGCAACCGGAGACACCATGAAGAATCCATCCAGCCCCACGCGGCGCTCGCTGCTCGCGGCCGCCACCATGCTCGCCGCAGGCTTCGGCCACATGGCGATCGCGCAAGAGAACTACCCCACCAAGCCGGTCACCCTCATCGTGCCCTTCACTCCCGGCGGTAGCAACGACGTCATCGCCCGCGTGATTGGCCAGCGGCTCAGCCAGATCTGGAACCAGCCGGTCATCGTGGACAACAAGGCAGGCGCCGCCGGAAGCATCGGGACCGACCACGTGGCCAAGGCCCCTGCGGATGGCTACAAGCTGCTGATCACCAACAACAACACCATGTCCATCAATCCGGTGCTGTTGCCCAACACGCCGTACGTCGTCGCGCGCGACTTCGCCCAGGTCACGCAGCTCGGCGCGGTGCCTGTCGTGCTGGTCGTGAACTCGAACGTGAAGGCGACGACCGTGAAGGAACTGGTGGATCTCGCGAAGGCCGCTCCGGGCAAGCTGACCTATGCCTCGTCGGGCTCCGGCAGCCCGCAGCATCTGTCCGCAGAGCTCTTCAAGGCAATGACGGGCACCGACATCACCCACATCCCCTACAAGGGCGCTGCGCCTGCCATCACGGACATGCTGGCCGGCCAGGTCGACCTGCAGTTCGGCGCCATCAACTCGCTGCTGCCACACATCCGCACCGGGAAGCTGCGCGCGCTCGCCGTGGGCGGCACCCGGCGCGCCTCCCTGCTGGCCGATGTCCCGACGATGGCCGAGGCGGGCCTGCCCCAGTACGACAGCGAGATCTGGCTCGGCTTGGCGGCTCCCGCAGGGACGCCTGCGGCGGTGATCAAGCGGATCAACGAAGATGTCACCAAGGTCCTGGTGGAGCCTGCGGTGAAGGAAAAGCTCGCCGAGCAAGGCATCGATGCGCGGCCGAGCACGCCGCGGGAGATGACCAAGCTGGTCGAGAAGGACACCGCGCGATGGGCAAGTGTCATCAAGAGCGCGGGCATCAAGGCCGATTGAGCGGAGTAACCATTGAATTCGAAGCAAGCCATTCCTTTGCGCCGCGACATCCCCGCACCGGGCGCCGGCGCCAGCGCCGGCAGTCTGTGGGCCAGCGACGCGATCGCGGAGATGATCCGCGCGCTCGACATCCCCTATGTCCTCCTGAACCCCGGCTCGAGCTTCCGCGGTCTGCACGACAGCCTCGTCAACCACCTCGGCAACATCGATCCGCAGATGCTGGTCGTGCTCCATGAGGAGCATGCCGTCGCGATCGCCCACGGCTATGCGAAGGTCACAGGGAAGCCGCTGGCTGCCATTGTTCACAGCAACGTGGGCCTGATGCATGCGTCCATGGCGATCTTCAACGCCTGGGTGGACCGCGTGCCCGTGCTGGTCCTGGGCGCGACGGGCCCGGTCGATGCGGCCAAGCGGCGCCCCTGGATCGACTGGATGCACACCGCGCAGGACCAGGGCGCACTGGTGCGCGACTTCAGCAAGTGGGACGCGCAGCCGGCTTCCGTCGCCGCGTCGTACGAGGCGCTGCTGCGGGCCAAGCAGATCGCGCTGAGCGCTCCCGCCGGCCCCACCTACGTGTGCTTCGATGTCTCGCTGCAGGAAACGCGCATCGATGCGATCCCGGCGCTGCCGGACGTCAGCCGCTACCAGGTTCCCTCGCCCGCCGTGCCGGGCAGGGACGAGCTGGCCAGAGCCGCAGCGCTGCTTTCGGGCGCGTCCCGTCCGGTAATTCTGATGGGGCGGGTCTCCAGGTCCAGCGAAGGCTGGCGCCAGCGCATCGAGTTGGCCGAGAAGCTCAATGCGCAGGTTCTCACCGACTTGCGGGCCGGCGCGTCTTTCCCCACCGACCATCCGCTGCACGCGGCCGTGCCGGGCGTCTTCCTGACCCCGGACGCGGCCGCCACGCTGCGCGCCGCCGATGTCGTGCTGAGCCTGGACTGGTACGACCTGAACGGCACGCTGCAGCAGGCATGGCGCAACGAGAGCGTCGGCGCCAAGGTGATCCAGGTCTCGCTCGACCACTACAGCCATCGCGGCTGGAGCATGGACCACCAGGGCCTGCCCCCGGTGGACGTGTTCATGCCGGTCGAGCCGGACGTCGCCGTGCCCCTGCTCTGCGCTGCCTGCACCGAGCGCACCTCGGCCCTCCGGGCTCCGAAGCGCCCAATGGCCATGCCACCGGTTCCGGAAGACGGGACAATCAGCATCGCGATGGTCGCCGACGCCCTGCGCCGGGCCGCGGGCACGCAGCCCGTCACCCTGATCCGCGTACCGCTGGGTTGGAGCGGCGAGATGGGCCACTTCCGCGACCCGCTGGACTACCTGGGCATGGACGGGGGCGCCGGCATCGGCTCCGGGCCGGGCATGGCCGTCGGCGCCGCGCTGGCGCTGCGCGGCACCGACCGCCTGCCCGTGCTGATGACCGGCGACGGCGACTACCTGATGGGCCTGACGGCACTGTGGACCGCCGCCAATGCCGGCGTTCCCCTGCTCACCATCGTCTGCAACAACCGGTCGTTCTTCAACGACGAGCTGCACCAGGAGCGCGTGGCCCGCGATCGCGACCGCCCGGTGCAGAACCGGTGGATCGGGCAGCGCATCGGAGACCCGGACCCCGATCTGGCCGCGCTCGCGCGCGGCCTCGGCCTGCAGGGCCTCGGGCCGACGGACAGCCCGTCGGAGCTCGACGAGGTCCTGGCCCGCGCCGTCGCCGCGGTGCGGGAAGGAGCGACCGTCGTCGTCGATGTGCACGTCACGCCGGGCTACAGCGCCGCGATGGCCTCCGGCATGACCCGCTCCCATGAAGACCAGGAAGGAGCCCAGCCATGACAGCGGCCCCCATCGTCCTGCCGGACAGCGGCGACCTGAGCCCCTACGTCCAGCGCGTCCTGCCCCGGTCGAGCGGGCTCTTTTGGGACGGCCGCTGGCAGGAGGGAGCGGGCCAGGCGATCGCGACCTTCAACCCGTCCACGGGCGAGCGTCTGGCCGACGTGACCTCGGCGGGTTCGGCGGAGGTTGACGCCTCGGTCGCCTCGGCGAAGGCCGCCTTCCCGGCCTGGGCCGAGAGCCCTCCCCTGCAGCGCGCGGCGCTGCTGCGTGAAGCGGCACGCCGCGTGCGCCTGCATTCACGCGAGCTGGCGCTGCTGGACGCCGCCAACTGCGGCAATCCCGTGCGCGCCATGCAGATGGACGCGGAGATCGCGGCCACCCAGCTGGACTACTTCGCGGGACTGGTGCTCGAGATCAAGGGCGAGACCATCCCCACCGCCAACGGCGCGCTGAACTACACGCTCAGGGAACCGCTCGGCCCGGTCGCGCGGATCTTCCCCTTCAACCACCCGTTCATGTTCGCGGCCGGCAAGATCGCCGCGCCGCTCGCGGCGGGCAACACGGTCATTCTCAAGCCGCCGGAGCAGGCGCCGCTGTCGACCATCCGGCTGATGGAGATCCTGGACGGCCTGTTCCCCCCGGGCGTGCTGAACTGCATCGCCGGCGGCCGGGACACGGGTGCCGCGCTGTCCGTGCACCCGGATGTGCAGGCCGTCGCGCTGATCGGAAGCGTCGGGGCGGGCAAGGCCGTGCTGCGGTCCGCCGCGGAGACGATGAAGCGCACCCTGCTGGAGCTGGGCGGCAAGAACGCGATGGTCATCTACCCCGACGCGGACCTGCGCAGCGCGGTGGAGGGGGCCGTGCGCGGCATGAACTTCACGTGGTGCGGGCAGTCGTGCGGCTCCACGAGCCGCCTGTACGTGCACCGATCCCTGCACGACGAGTTCATGCAGCGCGTGACGCAGGAGCTCGCGCGCAAACACCGGCCCGGCATCGCGACCCATCTGGACACGACCATGGGCGCAATGGCGAGCCGCGCCCAGTACGACCGCACGCTGCACTACATCCAGGCCGGCATCGACGAGGGGGCCACGCTGCTGACCGGTGGCCGCACGGCGCGCGACGCGCAACTAAAGGACGGGCTGTTCATCGAGCCCACCATCTTCACGGGCGTGCGGCCCGACATGCGGATCGCACGCGAAGAGATCTTCGGCCCGGTGCTCTCGGTGTTTTCCTGGGACGACGAGGACCGGATGCTGGCCGAGGTCAATGGCACGGAGCTCGGGCTGACGGCCTCGGTGTGGACCACGAGCCTGAACACCGGCCTGCGTGCCGCGAAGCGGATCCAGTCGGGCTACGTGTGGGTCAACGAGTGTTCGGTGCACATCCCCGGCGCGCCGTTCGGCGGCTACAAGCAGTCCGGCGTCGGCAGGGAGGAATGCAAGGAGGAGCTGCTGGAGTTCACGCAGCTGAAGAACGTCAACGTGAAGCTCGGCTAGGGATCATGGTCGCTCGATAGGTGGTCAAGAGGATCGTCTCCGGCATCGTGGATCGCGCGCTTGCGTGCTCCGAGCAACACGCGATGAGTGTCCCCAACCGCAATCCGTAGGGACACGGGCCTTCCTTCGCCTACCGAGCGATCATCATGTCCAGGGCCCGGCCGGCCGGAACCCTCAAGGAGCTCGCGCCTGCGGGGCGCTGGCTCCGACACGTCCTTCCACCGCGGTGCCTGGCCCCCGTAGCCCCTGTCCAACATGCGGGCTCACTGCCACCCGAGCGCACTTGCGCAACGCCTCGGGCGATCACTCCT
This sequence comes from uncultured Roseateles sp., assembly GCA_946886855.1. The sequence continues at coordinate 32,817 of CAMPJJ010000027.1, forward strand.
GCGAGGAGCCAGCCAGGTCGTTCCTCGACCCCATCGACGCGAACCAGGGTGCGACCAAGGCCTTTGCCTTCATCGAGCCCGCGCAGGTGTTCCGCCATGCGCGGAAACGGGACAAGGCCCAAGACAAGCGCCTCCTGTGCCGCACGCCCTCGGCGTGCCGTACGCCATCGACATCTGCGGCATGCCGACGCAACACAGCGCCTCGAGGTCTGGAGCCAGGGCGTCGCCAAGCCAACGCTCAGCGAGGAGGTGGGGGGCTGTCGCGGCGGTTGGACGGCGCACAACAGGGTTCGCCCCAGCTTTCCTATTGTTAGTCGATTAACAATAATGCGCCGAACTGGGTCGGCCGCGCTGCGCCGTCCTCGCCAGTCGTCCCAGCGACCGCCCGGCGGTGCCAGAGTCGATGCCAATTCCACAGAGGACCAGGAGACAAGATGAACAACACGCCCCCCGCATCCCGCCGGAAGTTCTTCCGCACCAGCGCTGGCATGGGTGCCATCCTAGCCGCCGCCAGCACCGGCGCGTCCGGTGCCAGCGCGCGCGCCCACGCTGCCGTGCGGGTGCGCAACGGCTTTGTGGCCGATCCTTCGACCTACTACGAGGTTCTGGAGCCGGTCGCGAAGACCCGCAAACCGCCCATGGTGATGATCCACGGCGGGGCGCACACCGGCTCCTGCTACATGGCGACCGCCGACGGCCGCCCGGGCTGGGCGCCCTTCTTCGCGGCCCAGGGCTACCAGGTGGTGGTGCCCGACTGGGCAGGCACCGGTCGCAGCGGCTACATCCCCTACGACGAGCTGTCGGGCGAGACGGTGGTGAAGGGCCTTGGCAAGGTGCTGGCCACGCTGGACCGCCCGGCGATCGTCATGACGCATTCGATGTCGGGCCCCTTCGGCTGGAAGCTGCTCGAACTCTTCGGCGACCGCATCGTCTCCCTGGTGGCAATCGCACCTGGCGGGCCGGCCAACGTTAGCGCGCCGACCGAGTTCCTGTCCAGCACGCCGGACCACGTGGAAGTCCGCTTGGCGCCCGGCGCTCCGGTGCTCAAGCTCAGCCGCAAGCTACCCTTCGTTGCCGAACCGGGCTGGGCCACCAAGAAGCTGGTCGGCAGCAGCACGCGCTTCCCGCGCGAGTATCTGGACAGCTACCTGGCCAGCCTCACCGTCATTCCGCCCCGGTTGCTGCTGGAGCGAGTGAACTATGAGAACAGCGCGCCCCGCGTGACCGACCCCTCGGGCTACAAGGGCAAGCGCGTGGCCCTGGTCATGGGCACCAATGACGCGGACCACACGGCCGCCATCGACAAGCCCATCGTCGACTGGCTGAACGACATCGGCGCGCGCGCGGAGTTCATTCCGCTGGGCGACCGGGGCATCCAGGGCAACGGCCACATGATGATGATGGAGAGCAACAGCGACCAGTTGGCAGCCGGTATTGCGGCCTGGCTGCAGACCGGCAAGTTCACCGCCTCGGCGTCCTAGCACCTCCGGACAGCGCTCGGGCCGACGCCGCCGCGATCCAGTGGCGCAGGCTGTTAAGGCAGGCCAGGTCAGTGTCGCGCGGCAGGGCTTCCACCCGCACCATGCCCTCTTCCAACCGCCCCTCGCGCAGCGCCACTGCGCGGACGCACCGTTTGGCAGGCCGCAGCGCAACTGCGGCGTGGCCATCGCCCATCATCGGGGACTGCTCCCTGGAAAGAGAAGACGCACGAGTTCGCAGCGGCAGGCCGGCCGCCGCTAGCCCGCAATGCCCGGCGTCCAGTCCGCTCTCGCAGAGGACCGCCTCTCGGCTCTGAGCGACACAGGGCGGCGCGAGCGACCCGCACGTGCCTCGCCACGCTCATGGGCGGGGGACGTAACGGGCGCGCGGCCGCCAAAGGCCGGTCACGCTGCGCTGCTCCTCCACATGCGCAGCCCAGCCGGCCATGCGCGCCACCAGGAAGAAGACCGCAGCCGACCAGACGGGAAGCCGGAGCGCCCGCACCAGGCAGACGACGGCGAACTCATGCCTGGGATGGTCCGCGAGATTCTCCTGCGCCCACCCGACGAAATCGGTCACCTGTCGCATGTTGAAGGAGTCGTCGGCCAGCTCCGCGGCGATGGCGAGCAGGTGCCTCGCGCGCGGGTCGCCGCCCATGTAGAGCGGATGCGTGAAGCCCGGGATCCGCTGCGCCCGCTGGTGCAGCCGCAGGGCCTTGTCACGCAGCGCTGTCGCGGACGGTCTTGCGGTGAGGAAGCGGTCCACGACCGCATAGTGCCCGGCGATCTCGGTGCCGGCGCTTGCGCAGATGCCCACGGCGATACAGTCGAAAAGGTTCGCGCCTCCCGAGGCCGCCGCGCGGACGGCCAGGGTGCCGGGCGGCAGTTCGTGGTCAGCGAGAAGCACGAGCAGCGCGTTCACCGCCCGGATCCGCGCGGGCGTGGTCTCGCACCCGAAGGAGCGGATCAGCGTCGATGCGATCGATTCGGAGCGATCCGGCAGCGTCAGCGCTCTGGCCGGGCCGACACATCCCAGCGCTTGCGCCACCGCACAGATCAGCAGGCGCGCCTCTTGCGCGACACCCGCGTCCTGGGCACCGCCGCCCGACATCCGGCGGGTGCGCTCCAACTGGAGAGCCAGCATCGCAAGCGACCCGTACACGCGGTGAGGATCAGCGCCGTGCAGGATCCGCAAACCGGCTTCGCGTGCCAGTGCCTGGTCGCGCGGCGGGATTCTCCAGGCGCTGGCCCTGTCGACATCGAGCGGAGCACCCCACAGCAGCTCGCAGACACGCTCGAACGGAACGCCCTGCCGCGCGAGGTCGCTGGCCAGGTAGCCCCGGTACGCAGGACCCGCCTCGGTGATTTCCGTGATACCGCTGCTGACGATGGGTGGCCCATGGTCCATCGCACCGGCCGCCGCCGCAGCATGGCCCGCGCGGGCGGCCGCGCGCGCGACCACCCGTTCGATGTCCGAGCGGCTGTACAGGTGCGCCTTGGTTCCGGGCTGGGGCACGCTGCGGATGGCCCCCCTGCTCACATAGGCGTAGAGCGTCTGCGGGCGGACGCCCAGAAGGGCAAGACTGGCCTTCGCATCCAGGAAATCCGGCTGCCGGCCCGACGTGGGATCGGGGCATGTGCTCATGTGGGCTCCGCGCGATTCCGGCGTTCGCCGGCACGGAAATCCCGAAACCGCGCTATGTCTCCGTAGGCCTAATCATTAGGTATCTAATTATCTCACAGGCTGCCGGGCAGGAGGCGGCGGCACCGGACAGGCGGTTCCGGCGTGCGTTCCATGGGGCATCCATGCCTCTCGCCCGTGGTGCGCGGGGCCCGCGACGCGGCACTGCCGAAGCGCCGGCGCGAACGTCGCGCTCCCGGGCGGTCCGCGAGCGCCGCAGCGGATGCCTTCGGCGATGGCGGCAACCACCGGTGGCCCCCAGACGCGGCCCGATGCGGCACGGTTTCGCCCGGGCGCACTGCGCTATGGCGGGCCCGATGCATCTGAGGGATGGGCAGAGCGTGGCGGCGCCCCGAGGCGCAGTTCGCTTCCACGACGTCGCACCCAGGGCGCGGCCAGCGTCAACGCGAGCTACGTTCTTGCGGATGACTGGGCGGCCGGCGCGCGCTTCGGATCATCCTGGATGCATTCGTCGCTCGCCAGGTTGTCGATGATCTTCAGCAGCGAGCGCCGCACGATGCTGATGTGGGCATCCGTCAGGGATCTGACGGCGAGCGCGTTGACCTCCTCGGCCAAGGGCACGAGCTTCGCCTTGAGGCGCTTGCCCGCCGGCGTCAGGAACACGTAGATGCTCTTGCGGTTGTCGGGACGCTGCTTTCGCAGGACATACCCGAGTTCCTCCATGGCCTTGAGGGCGATCGCCGTGGTGGGCGCCATCACACCGGCCTCCGCGCTCAACTCGGCCTGGGTGAGCCCGTCCTTCTCCCAGAGAATCCGCAGGAATGTCCAATGGCCGAGCTGGACGTCGTGGCGCGCGAGACGGGTCTGCAGCGATCGCAGGAAGGAACGCGTCGCGTCCTTTACCAGATGCGCCAAACGGTCGTCGGGAACGCCCTCATGCCAGTGCTGCAGCATACGGCTCGCTACCTCCGCCGACTCTTTCCCTGCCTTTTTTGCCAATTTTCATTCCTCAATGCATCCCAACGGACACTCTGCCCGGCCGACCCCCTGCAAGACAGCGGCGATCGGCGACATGAACGAGCCGACGGACACGAAGAAGCGGGAGGAGGTTGAAAAGGTGCTGCCCAAGCCAAGCGGACCGCACAATATAGCACCGTACATTCTGCTGTTCCCAGTAGGCGACACGCTGATCCAGATCACAAAACCATACGGTTGCACGGGCGAAGGCGAGACGACGCCAGCGCTTTCGTTCTGGCGAGCTACGGGCTTTGCGCCCCCCTTCGCACGCTCGGCCCCAGGCTACGCGCACGCGTCTACGCGTCGACCTTTGACACGCGGTGCCCAGTCCGCCGGAGGCTGCAGGGGTGGATTGGCTTCAGCGCCCCGCTCCGCGGCTGCGCCGCGGGGTATGCGCACGCGTGAATTGCGCACCCCGTGTCCAGACCACAGTGCCTGCGACGAGCCGCCCGCAGCTGGCGCCTGCGGGCGTCGCGAACTGCGAGACCCGTGTGACATCACGGACCGCCGAAGACGCCGCCACGCCGCCCCCACCGCGTGGCTTGTGCTGCCGACGCCGCTACGGGTCTTCTCCGACCCGGGGCGAGAACATGCAGTCCCTCCCGACGCGTCATGGCGGCTGCGTTCCTACGAGCTGGCGCCCCAGCGCGCCCACCGAGTCCACCCCCAGCAAGCCCATGACGCGATCCGTCTCCTGCAGGAGGATCTCCAGCGCGCGGCCTGCGCCGGCCTCCCCCGCCGCTGCAACGCCGTACAGGGGCGCCCGGCCCAACAGCACGCCGTGCGCACCGAGGGCGAGCGCCTTGACGATGTCGGAGCCCCGCCGGAAGCCGCTGTCGACCAGGACAGGCATGCCGCCGGATGCGGCGACCACAGAGGGCAGCACGTCAAGCGTCGCGGGCATGCCGTCCAGGCTGCGGCCCCCATGGTTGGATACCACGACGGCGTCCGCCCCATGGGAGGCGGCCAGACGCGCGTCGTCCGCGGTGAGGATGCCCTTGATCACCAAGGGGCCCGTCCACTGCGAGCGAAGCCAAGCGATGTCCTCCCAGCTGTAGAACGGATTGCGCTGGGCGCGCGTATAGGCGGCCAGCGCGTACGCGTCGGAGCCCGGCGGCAGGAACTCGGCAAGGTTCTCGAAGCGCGGCATGCCGCGGGCGAACCAGGTGGACACGACCCAATGCGGATGGGTCACCGCGTCCCAGACGATGCGCGGAGAAAAATGCAGTGCATGGGCGAACCGGTTCCGCACATCCCGCTCGCGGTTGCCCGGGATCAGCGAATCGACCGTGACCATGAGTGCGCAGTAGCCGGCCGCGCGTGCGCGCGCCAGCAGCCTGGTCGCGACCTCGCGTCCGCCCCACGGATAGAGCTGGAAGAACTTGGGTCCGTCCGATACCCTTGCCACGGCCTCGATGTCGTTGTTCGAGCCGGCGGACAGCGAGAACCCCACGCCCGCCGCTGCGGCCGCGCGCGCCAGCATGAGGTCCGCGTCCGGCACGTAGATCCCGTTGAGGCCCGTCGGCCCGATCATGAAGGGCGCCGCGAGCCGCTGGCCGAACAGCGTGATGGACAGGTCGCGCGAGCCCTTGCCCGTGACCATGCGCGGCAGGAGGTGATAGCGGTCGAAGGCCGCGCGGTTGCGCCGCAGCGTCACCTCGTCCTCCGCGCCGCCTTCCAGGTAGTCCCAGATCACCTTCGGCAGCCGCCTCTTCGCCAGCCGGCGGAGATCCTCGATGTTGACGACCGAAGGAGGCTGCAGTTTGCGATGTGAATGCATGCGCCTTGCCTACTCCGCGCGGATTCCCGCCGCCTGGATGATCGGCCGCCAGCGCGCGATCTCGCTGGAGATCAGGTCCATGAACATCTGCGGCGGCCCGGGCGTGACGTCGACGCCCTGCGATTGCAGGCTCGCGCGCGTGGAAGTGTCGGCCAGGGCCTTGTTCAGCGCCGCGTTCAGCTTGGCGACGGCCGCATCCGGCGTGCCCGCCGGCGCCATGATCCCGTACCAGGCGCTGGCCTCCACGCCGGGCAGCCCGGCCTCGGCGGGAGTCGGCACGTCCGGCAGGGCCGGGGAGCGCCTCTCGCCCATGACGGCCAGGGCCTTCACCCGGCCGGCCTGGATCTGCGGCAACGCCGAGACGAGCGGCTCGAAGATCACCTGGATCTGGCCGGCAATGAGGTCCGTGATGGATCCCGCGCTGCCCTTGTAGGGCACATGCGTCATCTGGATGCCCGTGCGCAGCTTGAACAGTTCGCCTGCCAGGTGATGGGCGGAGCCCGTGCCGCTCGAGCCGTAGTTCACGGCGGTGGGCTGGGCCTTGGCGCGCTCGACCAGGTCGCGCAGCGACGCCGCCGGGAAGGCTTTGTTCGCAATCGCCACGAGGGGCATCATGCCGATCTGCCCCACCGGCCGGAAATCCTTCACGGGATCGAACGGGAGCTTTTCGTACATGCTCGCTGCATAGGCATGCGCCGAGGGCGTCACGATCAGCGTGTAGCCGTCGGCTGGTGACTTCGCCACGATGCCGGCCGCGAGCGTGCCGGCCGCCCCACCCCGGTTCTCGATGATCACGGGCTGCCCCAGCGAATCCCCCATCTGCTGAATGAGCGACCTGGCGATCACATCCGTGGGCCCGCCGGCCGGCGCGCCCACGAACAGGCGTATCGGCTTCGTGGGGTAGGCCGCGCCCTGCGCCCAGGCGCACGGCTGCAGTTGCAAGGTCAGGGTCGCGGCGATGAGCGACAGCATGCGCACTCTCATGAGGTATCTCCTGGATGGTTCTTCGAAGGGGGAAATGTCCCGGCGCTTGCGCCCGCCGGGTGCCCGGCGCGATCCCGGACGCTCGGTGCGGCGGACAGGCCAGCGGGCCTGGGAGGAAGCGCAGCACCGCCCGCGGGCACGCGTGGGGAACGTGGCCGGCTCCGTGGCGGCGCGCTCCTAGTCAAGCACCCGCCTCTGCAGCGTGTCCCGCACCAGCGTCCGCAGCCAACGGTGCGCCGGATCCTCGTGGTGGCGCCTGTGCCATATCTGGATCACCTCCACGCTGGGCGATGCGAACGGCAGCGGCAGGGCCGCGATGCCCTCCTTGCCCTCGAACGCGCCGGCGAGGTCCATGGGAATGATGGCCGTCAACCCGGTCTGCGGGATGATGGTCAGCAGGCCGAGGTAGTGCGGGATCGTGGCCACCACGTTGCGGTGAATACCCATCGCGGCCATGGCCTTCTCGATGACCTCCTGGCTGCGCCCTTCCGTCCGCACCGCGACATGCAGCGCCGACTGGAAGGAAGCAAGGTCCAGCTCGCCGCGCGCGGCGAACTCCTTGTTGCCCGTGATGCACATGAACCCGCTGTTGCGCAGCAGCCGCTGCTGGAAGACGCCGCCGTTCTTGATGTCGGGGAAGTACCCGATCGCGAGATCGACGCCCCCCGATTCCAGCCCCTCCTCCAGCTTCTCCACGATCGGCGACACCGTGCGCAGCCGCACGCACGGCGCCTGCCTGCGCACGGCATTGATCACCATCGGCAGATAGCAGGTCTCGCCGACATCCGTCATGCAGATCGTGAACAGGCGCGACGAGGTGCGCAGGTCCAGCGCCACCTTGGAGAAGATCTGGCGGCGTGCCAGCTCGAGGGCCTGGCGGATGGGCTCCGCGACTTCCAGCGCCTTTGCCGTCGGCTGCATCTCGTTCTTGACGCGCACGAACATGGGGTCGTCGAACGCCTTGCGCATCTTCGACAGCGCGTGGCTCATCGAGGGCTGGCTCAGCTGCAGCCGCTCGCCGGCCTTGGAGACGCTGCGGGTCTCCATGAGCGCCTCGAAGACGACGAGCAAATTGAGGTCCTCGTGGGACGGTTGCATCTTGGCCTACCCTTTGGCTGGATCGATGGGAATCTCCCCGGTCTGGCGCGGCGCGCCATGAAACCCGGGCCGCCGCGAGGTGCGGGCCGTGGCGCCTGGACCGCCCCCGGCGGCCCGCACGCGCCGGTGCCTTCTCCGGCCACGGCCTGCACGCGGAGCGCCACGGCGCACGCAAGGGCGCCGCCTCAGCGCAGCAGCTCCACGTCCTTGCCCGAGCCCGCCGACTCGAGCAGCGCCAGGCACACCTCCAGCGTGGAGCGCGCCCATTCGCCGTCATGCAGCGGCGCGGTCCCGTTCACCACGGCCTCGTACAGTTCGTCGATGACCTCGAAGCGGGGCACCGCGGGCCGGCCCAGCGGCCGCCGCTCCTTCGTGAGGTCCCCGTACACGCAGACGCTGTCGGGCAACGGACGGATATCGCCGCGCTCGCAGGACACCACGACCGGCCCGAAATGCTGGTGCCACGCCGGCGGCGCGCCCGCGGGCGCGGGCACGTAGCCGGGTCCGCCATAGGTGCCCGCCGCCTTCAGGCGCGCCTCCTCCTCCGGCGAGCCCACGGTCGCCAGCTTGCGGCGCGCGGCGCCGTACGCCTCGGGCGACTTGTCGGCGCCCATCTCGCCGATCCAGCCGCACCATTCGTCCGAGTCGAAATGCCCGTAGCCGTTGTAGCTGACGCTGGCGAACGCCCCGCCCTCGAACCACAGCAGGGCCGAATAGGCGCCCTGCGTCGGGCGCCTGGCATCCCAGTCGCCCGTGATCGCGCGCACGCGGCTGACCCGCGTGCCGGCGAGCAGGCGCACGATGTCGACCTGGTGGGCGGCCTGGCTGAACACCACGCCGCCGCCCTCTTCCGTGCGCAGTTCCTCGGGGCGCCGCGGCCGATAGAGGAAGTCGGTGTAGTTGAGCGCGTGGATCATGCGCACCCGCCCGAGCTCGCCGCCCAGTGCGATCTCGCGTGCGCGCAGGTACGGCGTGTCGAAGCTGTGGCAGTGGCCGACGATCAGGTGCACCCCGGCGTCCCGGCAGTCCCGGATCATCGCATCGCAGTCGCCGAGGGACAGCGCCATGGGCTTTTCCACGAGCACGTGCTTGCCGTGCCGGGCGGCGATGCGCGCCTGCTCCGCATGGAACTGGTGCGGGCTGGCGATGTAGATCGCATCCACATCCGGATCGGACGCCAGGCCTTCGATGTCCGGGTACACCGGCGCCTCGAAATCGCTCGCGAAGCGGGTGCGCGCCGGCTCGCGCGGATCGCAGGCCGCCACCAGCCGCACGCGCGCGTCGCGCTGGAGCGTGGGCAGCATGAGCGTGAAGGCGCGGCCGAGGCCGGCCACGCCGAGTCGAAGCGGGCGAGCGGCGTTCACAGGTCGATCACCAGTTCGTCGGACCTGGCCCGGGAGACGCAGATCATGATCTGGCTGTCCATCTCCTCGGGCAGCAGCACCATGTCCCGGTGGTCCGCCTCGCCGCCCAGCAGCTTCGTGCGGCAGGTGCCGCAGGTGCCGCTCTCGCACGAGGACGCCGCGTTGCAGCCGTGCTCGTGGAGCACCGCCAAAATGGACTTGCCGACGGGCACCTCGAATGCCGCGCCCGAGCTGGCCAGCCTCACCATGAAGGGCTTGTCGTCGGGCCGCACGCCGCCGCCCTCGTTGAAGCTCTCGAAGTGCACGTTGGCCGGCGACCAGTGTCCCGTCATGTCGCGCACCGCCTCCATCAGCGCGCGCGGGCCGCAGCAGTACACGTGGGCCGTGTTGGGCTTCTCCAGCACCGGCCAGAGGTCGAAGGCGCGCGCGGGGTCCCCGTGGCTGTGGTGGATCCGCACGCGGCTCTTGAGCTCGGCGGCGCCGAGCTCCTCGCGGAAGGCCGCGGTCTCGGGAAAGCGCGTCAGGTAGATGAGCTTCCACGGTGCCGGCGGCAGTTCGCCGAACGAGCGGATCATGGACAGGATGGGGGTGATGCCGATGCCGCCCGCGATGAAGAGATAGCCCTTGGCATTCTCGACCAGCGGGAAGGCGTTCGAAGGCAGCGACGTGGGCAGCGTGTCCCCCTCGTGCAGCTCCTCGTGCATGGAGAGCGAGCCGCCCTGCCCCTCGGGATCGCGCTTGACGGCGATGACGTAGCGGTGACGCTCCGCGGGATCGTTGCACAGCGAATACTTGCGCAGCATGCCATTGGGGGCCTGGACCTTGACGTGCGATCCCGGCGTGAACGGCGGCAGCGCGCTGCCATCGGGCTGTACCAGCTCGAAGCTGCGGATGTCGCGCGCCACGTCGAGGATCCGCGCCACGCGCAGCGGCATCTGCGTGTCGGAATGGGTTGGGGGTGGGGTGACCGTCATGGCGCGCGGGACTACTCGGCCTTCAGCTGGGCACGCGCGGCGGCGTCGGTCACCTGGGCCTTCTCGGCGCTCAGCGCCCGCGCGAGCTGTTCGGGCGTTCCGCCCGCCGGGTCGACGCCCGCGGTGCGCAGCTGCTCGATGACCTCGGGGACCTTCACGATCTTGTTGATCTCGGCATTGATCTTGGAGATGACCTGCTTCGGCGTACCGGTCTTGGCCAGCACCGCGACCGTGAACGCGAAATCGAAGCCGGGGATCTTTTCCGCCAGGGTAGGCATCTGCGGTGCCAGCGGGGAACGCGTCGTCGAATTGGTGGCCAGAAGGCGCGCCTGGCCCGACTTGACGAAGCCCATGAGCGACGGCGGCGAAGCGAACACCATGTCCACCTGTCCGCCGATCATCGCGGGGACCGAGACGGCGCTGCCCCTGAACGGAATGTGCGTCATCGAGATGCCCAGGCTTGCATTCATCGCCTCCATCGTCAGGTGGTGGATGCTGCCGTTGCCGGCGGAGCCGTAGTTGAGGCCCCCTGGCTTCGCCTTGGCCAGCGCGACGAGTTCGTCCAGCGTGTTCGCCTTGACGTTCGCGTTGACGGCGAGGAACAGCGGGGCCTTGCCGACGAGGGCGATCGGCACGAAGTCGTTGGCCGCGTCGTAGGTGATCTTCTTGTTGATCAACGGCGTGATCGACAGCATCGGCCCATCGGTCACCAGCAGCGTGTAGCCGTCAGCCGGGGACTGCAGGATCGCGGAGGCGGCGACCGAGCCACCCGCACCGGGCCGGTTGTCGACGTAGACCGCCTGCCCCAGCGTATCGCCCAGCGACTTGGCGATGATGCGCGCCACCGTGTCGGGAAGGCCGCCGGCGGCATAGGGAACGACGAGCTTGATGGCGCGGCTCGGATAGGCCTGGGCATGGGCCAGGGAGCCGAATGCGAGTTGGGCGATGCAGGCCAGGCCAACCAGCCAGGCGGGGATCTTGTGCTTCATGGTGGGTGTCTCCAGTTGTGGGTGGTGCGGGATCAGATGCTGTAGGTCTCGTAGGTCGCGGGGTGGAAGAGCTCGCTGACCGGCACGTGGCGCGATGACAGGCCCTGCTCGTAGTGGGCCCGCACGAAGGTCTCCAGCGTCCTGGCCGAGGCCGCCACGCCGTACGACCAGAAGTCGTCCCCCATCGCCTCGCGGGCAGCCTGCAGCTGCTCCTCGACGAAGGGCAGCGTGACCTTGGTGGCCGAGGTGTCCGACAGCAGCTCCAGCGCGGCGGCCTTGGACTGGGTGAAGGCCTTGACGAGCGCGGCGGGAAGCCAGGGGTGCTTGGCGGCGAGCTCCTTCCTGACCGCCGCCACGTGCATAATCGGGAACACGCCCGTGCGCCGGTAGTAGTCCTTGGCCACCGCGGTCGGGTCGTCGAACAGCCAGCCGATGTTCGGGTTGGCGAGCGCCGACCGGCTCGGCGGGCGCGGCGCCATGAAGCCATCGATCTCCCCGCGGTCGAGCATCTGCGAGATCGTCGCCCCCTCGGGCGCCTGCTCGATCCGGACGTCGTCCGGCAGCTGCAGCTTGACCTTCTCGGGCCGCCCCGGCGTCTCGATGCCCCCGCGCACCCAGGTCACGTCGGAGGGGCGCACGCCGAAGTCGTCCTGCAGGATCGCGCGCGCCCACACGTTGGCGGTGAGCTGGTATTCGGGCAAGCCGATGCGCTTGCCCTTCAGGTCGGCCGGCTCGCGGATGCGGTCCTTGCGCACGTAGATCGACGTGTGCCGGAACGCCCGCGAGAGAAACACCGGTAGCGCGATGTAAGGGCACTCGCCCCGCGAGTGCTTCACCAGGTAGCTGGAGAACGAGAGCTCGGTGATGTCGAAATCGACGCTACGCATCGCCCGGAAGAACATCTCCTCGGGATTGAGGAGCATGTACACGGGATCGACGCCGTCGATCTGAACGCGGCCGTCGAACAGCGCGCGGGTGCGGTCGTAGTCGCCCATGGCGACGGAGAGTTGGAGTTTGCTCACGGGATCAGGACTTCACGGAATAGGAGGGTTCGAACTCGGGACGGTTTTCGCCGTCCAGCCAGACATAGCGGGTCTCGTAGGTGCGCCAGTCGGTCGTCTTGGGGACGATGGCCTGGAAGGAGCAGACGGCCGGCGTGGCCGCCTCGGCGCCGGTGCCGATGGCAGGCGCCCCCTGGTCGAAGGCTTGCACGGCCTCGAGCATCTGCTTGCGGAATTCCACGATCGCCAAGTCGCTGGCGCCCAGACGGTCATGCGTGCGGTCGGCGATGGCGCCCATGGTCAGCCACATCGCCACGTCCTGGTTCGGGAAGCCGGTGATGCCCGTGAAGTTGCCGGCCTTCATGGCGTTGCGGTCCTGCCAGAACTTGTTCGCCTCGTTGCGCAGGGGGCGGTAGTTCTGGTCCAGGTCGACACCCACCGTCTGGCGCAGGAACTTGCGCCAGGTGTCGGTCTCCGGCGTCTGCGACGGGTGGCCCCAGGCGATGAAATAGAACGCCGTGCTCGTGTCGTCCATCGGCACGTTGATGTTGGCCACGTTGTAGAGGTTGTTGGGCGGGATCAGGGCCGTGGCCGGTGCCACGAACACCGTCGAGCGCACGTAGTCGTTCTCCGCGGCGTTCGTGATCGGGCGGCGCAGCGCGGCATAGCGGAAGCCGAAGCCGGTGCGCTGCACCTGCATGCGCGGCGCCTTGTCGGTGGACGGGCGCAGCCAGGTCTTGTCCGTGGCCTTCGCGCCGTCCACGCGCGCAGGAACCATGTCGGAGGAGTGAAGGCTGGAGCTGTGCGCGGAGTCGATGGCACCCTCGAGGATCTGCGCCCAGTTGCACGGCAGCAGCACTTTCGCGATGCTCACCCGCGTGTCCGCCGTCGGCGCCCACGGCGGCGGCTGGAATTCGGGCATGGTCTCCTTGGGCCCCATGTAGGCCCACACCATGCCAGCCCATTCCTTGGTGGGGTACGCGGTGTGCTTGACCTTGTCGACCATGCCGCTCGAAGCCGGCTCGGAAGCCATCTCCAGCACGTTCCCGTCGACGTCCATCTTCCAGCCGTGGTAGAGGCAGCGAAGCCCTCCCTCCTCGTTGCGGCCGTAGACCAGCGACGCGCGACGGTGGGGACAGTACTCATCCATGACGCCGACCCGGCCGTCGCTGTCGCGGAAGACCACAAGGTCCTCGCCGAACGCCCGCGCCTTCACCGGCGTGCCGTCGGGTTCGCTCACCTCTTCCACGAGGCAGATGGGCATCCAGTGGCGGCGCATCAGGCGTCCCATCGGGGCGTCGCCTTCGACGCGGCAAAGCAGTTCGTTCTCTTCGTGAGTCATCATGATGTCATCTCATCTCTAGTGGTGGTTGCTTCAGGGGGGTTGAACTAGCAGGCCAGGGCGGCCTCGGGCTTTCGGCCCACGCGCAGCACCACGGGCTTGGCGCCGTGCTGCAGCTTGCAGAGCCAATGGGTGAGTGCCGAGTCGAGGTGCTGGACGTGGGGCGGAAACCAGGCCGCCAGCTCGTCCGCCACGCGGCGGGCCACCTCGACCTCCCCGCGCGCCAGGCGGGCACGCACGCCGCGCAGCGTGGACAGCACCGCTTCGTGCTCGCTGATGTGGCAGTCGCGCGGCGGAAACGCCGTCGTGCGCATCAACTCGTTCTCGGCCGCGAAGTGCGAGGCCGCATGCTGGAGCACCGCGTCCAGCGCCTGCGCCATCTCGGGCGCGGCGGCGCACCGCATGCGCTCGATCAGCTCGGCCAGTTGCTCGTGCTCGCCATCGATCGCCGCATGCCCGAGCAGTAGCGAGTCTGACCAGATCGGCGCCGAGGTTTCAGTGGGGTTCATGGCGGGGAATGCGGGCACCGTCTGGCGGTGCCCCGTTTTGTTAGTCGCCTAATGATTTTAGGGGCACACGTTGATCCGGGCAACGGTTTTCCCTACGGGGTTTCCCTAGAATCATTTGGTCTCTAATAATTTTGTAAACTCGGACTCGATGTGTACGCATGGCGGTGCGTGTGCGTGCGTGCGCACCGGTTCGGCCGACGGGCAAACGTCTCCTCCAGTCGCGCGCATGAGCGAGGTGAGGCCGCAAGCCATGCTCCGGCGCCGGTGGCCCCGGTGGCTGGCGCTCCGCCGGCCCACGCAAGCACAGGCGGCACGGCCGCGCCGGGACGCGGCCTCCCCAGGATGAACAAAAAGGATTGAACGTGAGTGAGAGAGAGTTTCTGAAGCAGGTGCACCAGGACGTCGAGCGTGCCTTGGACGAGGATGTCGGCCCGGGAGACCTGACCGCGGAACTGGTCCCGGCGACCGCCCGCGCCACGGCCACCATCACGTGCCGCCAGGCGGCGGTCGTCTGCGGCCGGCCCTGGGTCGAGGAGATACTGCACCGCCTGGCGCCGACGGCGCGGGCCGACTGGCGCGTACCCGATGGCGGCACCTGCGTGCCCGGGCAGGCCGTCGTGGTGATCGAAGGCGTGGCGCGCGAGCTCCTCACCGCGGAGCGCACCTGCCTGAATTTCCTGCAGACGCTCAGCGGCGTGGCGACCAAGACCGCCCGCTATGTCAAGGTGGTCGAAGGCACGCGCGCGGCCGTCCTAGATACGCGCAAGGCCATCCCCGGCCTGCGCGCCGCGCAAAAGTACGCCGTGCGCTGCGGCGGCGGCCAGAACCACCGGATGGGCCTGTACGACGCCGTCCTGATCAAGGAGAACCACATCGCGGCAGCGGGCGGCCTGACGGCCGCGTTCCGCGCGGCGCAGGCGCTCAAGGGCCGCGTGGCCTTCATCCAGGTGGAGGTCGAGACGCTGCGGCAGTTGCAGGAAGCGCTCGACGCGGGCGTGGACATGGTGCTGCTGGACAACATGCCCCTGGAGACCGTCCGTGAAGCGGTGCGGCTGGCCCAGGGCCGCTGCAGCCTGGAGGTCTCCGGCGGCGTCACCTTCGAGACGCTGCGGGCCTACGCGGAGACCGGCGTCGACCGCATCTCCGTGGGCGCGCTGATCAAGGACGTGACGGCCGTCGACTTCTCGATGCGCTTCAGCGAGCGGCCGCTGGAGGCCTGAGCCGGGACCGCGTCGCGTCGGCGCGCATGCCGGCGACCGGACGGGCCCGTGCGCCGGGCCGTGGCCCGCATACGCCCCCGGTACCGGCGCCCCGCCGCCATCAGAGCAGGAACACGCCCTTGCCGCCCACGCCCTGGTCGAACAGCCGGTAGGCCTCCTCGGCCCGGTCCAGCGTCCAGCGGTGGGTGTACAGCTGGCCGACGTCGAGCCCCTTGGCGGCGACGAAGGCGGCGCACTCGGCCTGGCCGGTCGTCGAGAACGTCCACGACCCCATGACCGTCATCTGGCGGCGCAGCAGCTCCGGACTGACGTTGATGCGCACCTCGCCGCCCTCGCCGACGAAGCAGCAGGTCCCCCAGGTCTTGGCCGCACGGATGGCCGCGCTGCGCGCGGATGCCGCCCCCGAGGTCTCCAGCGACTTGTCGACGCCCTGCCCGCCGGTCAGCTCCAGGATGGCTTCTGCGACATCGCCGTCGCCCGACGGGGCGAAGGCCACGTCGGCGCCCAGTCGGCGTGCGTGCTCGAGCCGCTGCTCGTTCGTGTCGATGGCGATGACGCGCGCATTCATGGCCCGCGCGAACTGCGTGGCCGACAGGCCGACGGGCCCCTGCCCGAAGATGGCGATGGTGTCTGCCGCGGACAGGTGCATGCGCCGCAGCGCCTGGTAGGCGGTGCCGGTTCCGCAGGCGATCGCCGCGCCGGCCTCGAAGCTCAGCGAATCCGGCAGCGTGACCACGGTGTTCGCCGGCACCTTCAGGTAGGGCGCGTGGCCGCCGTCGTCGTTGTTGCCGTACACGCGCACCATCGGCTGGACGTTGCGGCACAGCTGCTGCCAGCCGGTGCGGCAGTGCGCGCAGGCGTTGCAGCCCTGGTAGTGGTGCACCATGACCCGCTGCCCGACCCGCGCGAGCTGCGCCGGCACGGCCGAACCGACCGCGCAGACGATGCCCGCGGGCTCGTGGCCGGCGATGGGCGGGCGGCCGATCAGCGATGGCATGTAGGCAGGCTGGTCCAGCGGCCTGCGGTAGTTCTGCAGGTCGGTGCCGCACATGCCGGACGCCTTCATCTCGATGACGACGTCCAGCGGCCCGGGCGTCGGGTCCGGCACCTCGAGGTACTCGATCTTGCGGTTCCCGGGAAATACGACACCTCTCATCGTGGCTCCTATGCGATGGATCTGTGGCTGTGCGGCCGGGAGGGTGCCTAGGCCTTGAAGGCGAACGGGTCGCGCACCTCGTCGCCGAGCTCGCACCAGACGCTCTTGGTCTGCAGGTAGTGGTTCACGGCCTCGGTGCCGTTGACGCGCCCGATTCCGCTGGACTTGTAGCCGCCGAAGGGCGAATTGAAGGCCAGCGTGCGGTAGGTGTTGAGCCAGACCGTTCCCGCCTCGAGCCGCCGCGCCATCAGGTGCGCGCGCCGGAAGTCCTTGGTCCACACCCCCGCGGCCAGCCCGAACTCCGAATCGTTGGCCAGGGCGAGGACCTCGTCGTCGTCTTCGAAGGGCATGACCGCGAGGACCGGCCCGAAGACCTCCTTGCAGATCACCGGATTGGCCGCATCCGCCCCGCCCAGGATCGTGGGCGCGAAGAAGTAGCCGCCGTCGAAGCCTGGCACCGCCAGGCGTTCGCCCCCGCAGAGCACGCTGGCCCCTGCGGCCACGGCCTCGCGCACGATGGCCTGGTCCTTGTCCAGCTGGGCCTTGCTCGCGACGGGCCCCATCTGGGTGGCCTGCGCCAGCGGGTCGCCGACCGCGATCCGGCCCGCCCGCCGCACCAGGCGGGAGACCAGTTCGTCGTAGATGCGGCGGTGGATGTAGGCGCGCGAGCCCGCCACGCAGGTCTGGCCCGCCGCCGCGAAGATCCCGGCCAGCACCCCGATTTCCGCGCGGTCGATGTCGGCGTCCTCGAAGACGATGTTCGGGCTCTTGCCGCCCAGCTCGAGCGTGCACGGGACGAGCTTCCTGCCCGCCTCGGCGGCGATGGCCCGTCCCACGTCCGTGCTGCCGATGAAGGAGATCTTGCGGACCTGCGGGTGTCCGACGAGCGCCTCCCCGGTTTCCCTCAGCCCCGTCACGACGTTGAGGACGCCGGGGGGGATGCCGACGCTTTCCGCCAGCCGGGCGATCTCGATCGCCGAGGCCGACGTCACCTCGCTGGGCTTGACGACGATGGTGTTGCCCGCGGCGAGCGCGGGCGCGGCCGACTCGATCATCAGCAGCGTCGGAGAGTTCCAGGGCACGATGACGGCCACCACGCCCAGGGGCTCCTTGAGCGTGTAGTTGAGCACCGACGTCTGCGCGACCGGAATGACCGCGCCCTCGATCTTGTCGGCCATGCCGCCGAAGTAGCAGAGCCAGTCGCGCACGATGCGCGCCTGGGTCTGCATCTCCGAGGCCAGCTTGCCGTTCTGCGTCGCCTCGAGCGCGCCGATGTGCATCGCGTTCTCCGCGATCGCGTCGCCCCAGCGCATCAGCAGCCGGCCGCGCTCGGTCGCGGACATGCGGGACCAGGGGCCGCGGAATGCCTTGGCGGCCGCCGTCACCGCCCGGTCCACCTGGTCGGCGCCGGCGATGGCGAAGTCGCCCCAGCGCCGCCCGGTCGTGGGGTTGAAGGACTCGAAGGTACGTCCCGGCTCGGCCGCGACGGCCTCGCCGGCAATGTGCAGGCCGTAGCTGCGGGCGCCCATCTCGTGATTCGGCAGCGAAGTTGACTGCGACATGGTGGCTCGGATCCTCTTTCTGAACAAACGGGGTGGACACGGGCGGCCCTTGCGGGGGCGCGCCGCGCGGCGGCGCCACCCGACCGGGCACGGCCGCCTCTCGCCTACAGCGGACAAGCCGCCAGGTGCGGATCGGCCGTGCCCTCGAGCACGACCTCCTTGGACTTGAGGCTCCA
Source organism: uncultured Roseateles sp. (assembly GCA_946886855.1). The sequence goes on from CAMPJJ010000027.1 coordinate 51,109, forward strand.
GACGGGTCCGCTTCCATCGACTTCGACCGCGACGAACCGGTCGACCGGGAAGCCGTTCTTTCCGATCCGGTACTGGACCCCGCGAACGGACCGGTAGGCCGCCTTGCGCAGCGCCGCGCTCAGCTTCGCGGCTTCCTTGGTGTTGCCGCCCAGTTCGTCCACGGCGGCCTTCAGCTGCGTGACCATGTCGTAGGACGTCGCGGCGTAGTTCGACGGCAGGCGGCCGTACTTGGCATTGAATTCCTTGACGAAGCGCTTGTTCTCGGCGTTGTCCAGGTCCGCCGCCCAGAAGTCGGCTGTTTCCGAGCCAAGCACGCCCTTCACGCCCGCGGCCTGCAGGCTCGGCAGGTTGAGCTGGTCCAGCGTGAAGGCCGTGAAGAGCTTGGTCTTGCCGGCCAGGCCCGACTGGTCGAACTGCCGCGCGAAGGCAGCGCCCGCGGCACCCGGGTAGAAGGCGAACAAAGCATCGGCGCCGGACGCCCTCACCTTGCTCAGCTCCGCGGAAAAGTCGAGCTGCGGATCGTCGCCCCACCGGGTCATGTCCGCACCGACCACCTCGCCCGTGTACACGCGCCGCACGGCCTGGAGGAAGTCCTTGCCCGCGGTGTAGTTCGGGGCCATGAAGTACAGCTTCTTGGCGCCGCGCAGGTTCATGAGCTTGCCCACCGCCATCGGCAGCACGTCGTTCTGCGCGTGCATCGCGATGAAGTTCTCGTAGCACAGCTTGCCCGCGATGTCCGACGGGCCGGCATTGACGCTGACCACGACCTTGCCGGCATCGACGATCGGCTTGCGCGAGGCCAGCAGCACGTTGCTCCAGATGTAACCGCCCAGCACGTCGACGCCGTCCTGCTGGATCAGCTTCTGCGTCTTCTGGCGCCCCAGCTCGGGCTTGAGCCCGTCGTCCTCGTAGACGATCTCGACCTTGCGCCCACCCATGCTGCCGCCGATGTGCTCGACCCCCAGGTTGACCGCATCGACCACGTCCCGGCCGATGACCGCGCCGCCGCCGGTCAGCGTCGTCACGACCCCGATCTTGATCGGCGGCGTCTGCGCGCCGGCCGGAGCGGCCATGGCGGCAGCCAGCGCCAGAAAAATGCCCAG
>CAMPJJ010000028.1 GCA_946886855.1 uncultured Roseateles sp.
CTGGCGGCCACAAGGCTTCGGAAGTGACGTTCCTCAATGCACTTCCGTACTCCGCTAGTTTCTACACGGGCGGCAAAGCGCACGACGTGATCAAGGACGAAGAGCTTGACCTTTGGCTTCGCCGGGATCCGAAACTCGGTCCGCGTCACGAGCACGAGTTCCTGGTGACCACCGAGAAGTCCTGGCGCTCCCTGTCTGAGGGCCGCCGCTCCCAGCTGCATGTGCTCTTCGATGCCGATGGCTATGTCCTGCTGGTCCGCGCAGGGCCGGCCGGATGAATCGGGGGACGCTGCCCAACGCGGCGCGCGCACGCGAAGCCGGCGTGACACCTCATCAACTCGCCGCGCCTTTTGGTCGCGGCCTCTGCGCCGCGGCCGTCACGGCGAAAACGTCGACGCGCGGCACATCAATTTTTGGAGATTGATCAATGTTCATAGCCATCGGGTGGGTGCTCGCCTTGGCTTGCATCTTCGGCGTGTTCATCGCGCACGGGGGGAATATCGGTGTCGTGCTCAAAGCCTTGCCTTTCGAGATGACCACCATCTTCGGTGCGGCGATCGGCGCCATGTTGGCGACCAATCCTCCCAAGGTCATGAAGGCGACGGTGAAGGGTCTCGCGGCCTGCTTCAAGGGCAGCAAGTACACCAAGGCGCGCTACATGGAGCTGCTAGCGCTCATGTACGACATCCTTCAGAAGGCTCGCAAGGAAGGCCTGATGTCCATCGAGAAGGACGTCGAGGATCCGCACAGCTCGCCGCTGTTCCAGAAATATCCGGGGGTGGGCAACGATCACCACGTCACCGAGTTCATCACCGATTACCTGCGGATGATGGTCTCGGGAAACCTGAACGCGCACGAGATCGAGTCCCTGATGGACGCTGAGATCGATACGCATCACCACGAGGCCTTTCTCGCCGTGATCGCTGTGCAGCGCCTGGCAGGCGGTCTGCCGGCCTTCGGCATCGTGGCTGCGGTGCTGGGCGTGGTGAACACCATGGGCTCGGTAGGTCAGCCGCCCGCGGTGCTGGGCGGAATGATCGGCTCCGCGCTGGTCGGTACTTTCCTCGGGATCCTGCTGGCCTACGCTTTCGCTGAGCCGCTGGCCGGCGCGCTCGAATCCAAGGTGGACGAGGCCGGCAAGGAGCTTCAGTGCATCAAGACCACGCTTCTGGCTTCCATGCAGGGTTACGCGCCGCAAGTGGCCATCGAGTTCGGTCGCAAAGTGCTCTATTCGACCGAGCGTCCGTCGTTCGTCGAGCTTGAGAGCTATGTGAAGGCCAAACGTTGAACTCCGCGAATCCGCAAAGTGGAAGAATGAAGTTGGATCGCATCGCCCCGGGTGCGAGTACTTCCTACAGCGCCTGCGTGCGGCCATCGAGGGTGAGGTCGCATTTCGGCAGAATATGGCTTGATGCGGTCGTGTTGAAGCAGCTATTGCGATGCACGGAGCCCTGAGACGTTCATCCGCAGCCACATGCCGGCTGAGCGGACTAGATAAATTGTTCTGCCTTGCCGATGGCCTGCGGCCGTAAGCGTGCGTGAAGCCAAACTGCCGCGGAGGGCATCGCTCGCCCGTCATCGGCATTACCGATTCAACGCAGGTAAGACTTCAACATGGCAGCGATGGCATCTGTTTCTGCGGCACGGGTGGCTTCATCGAGCGTTGGATCTCCCAGATGCTCCCGCAGATGCCCTTCGAGCACTTCAGACATCAAACCATTGACGGCGCCGCGAATCGCTGCGATCTGCTGCAGGACAGATAGACACTCTGCCTCCTGCTCGACAGCGCGTTCTAGCGCCGCCGCTTGTCCCTGGATTCGGCGGATACGGGTGAGCAGCTTCTTGCTGCCATTGACGGTGTGTGCCATGGCTCCATTGTAGGAGGGGACACACCGCGTGGCCATATACTGGGGGGTAGTATCAACAACCGCAGAATCAGCATGTCTCCCACGCTGTCAACCACGCCATGGCAACACACGCACGTTTTTGACGAGGGCAATCCTCTGGCCGAGCGCAAGACGCGATGGGCGGTGATGCTCACTGTCATCATGATGGTGGTGGAGATCGCAGGCGGCTATGCCTTCAACTCAATGGCGCTTCTGGCCGATGGCTGGCACATGAGTTCGCATGCGGTGGCGCTGGGCGTTTCAGTTCTGGCCTACGCGGCCGCGCGGCGTTTTTCGTCGGACGGACGCTTTGCCTTCGGCACCTGGAAGATCGAAATTCTCGGCGGCTACAGCAGCGCACTGCTTCTGATGGGTGTGGCGGGACTCATGCTGTTCCAGTCCGTCGAGCGTCTCATCACGCCCACACCAATCCACTACGAGGAGGCGATCGGCATTGCGCTGGTCGGTCTGGCGGTGAACCTGGTCTGCGCCTACTTGCTCAGGGGTGAGCACCATCACCATGAGCATGGTCACGCCCACGGTCATGGTGAGGGCCACCATGCCGATTTGAACCTTCACGCGGCATATATCCATGTCCTGGCTGACGCCGCAACATCGGTACTGGCAATTGTTGCGCTCGTCGCCGGCATGCTGTGGGGGGCCAACTGGCTGGATGCTGTCATGGGCGTCGTCGGCGCGATCCTGGTCGCCGTTTGGGCTGAAGGTTTGCTGCGGGATGCGGGCAAGGTACTGCTGGACGCTGAGATGGACGCGCCGGTGGTCCAGGAAATCCACGAAGTCATTGCCGACAGTCCGTGGCCAGCTGCCATCAGCGATCTTCATGTGTGGCGAGTCGGGCGCGGGCGGTATGCGTGCATCGTTGCACTGGTCTCAGCCAGCGATGCAACACCCACCGACTTCAAACGGCTGCTGGGCGTGCACGAGGAGCTCGTTCACATCAGCGTTGAGATCAATCGAGTCTCAGCCTGATGTGGGTGTGTCCGGACAAGAACAGGGCCGATCCTGGTGCGCAAGGCTCGCTAGGCAGGCCAAGCTTCTCTGGCGGGGGCGAACCGCACGACCTGCTGATGGGTCCCCTTGCCACGAGCCAATCCAGTTACTTGGAGGTGCCCAGCAATACAAGTTGTCTTGCCGGCATCAGGTCGAAACGGCGAAGGTGCCCGCGCCTGCATTCAGGCAGCGCGCCGCAACAGGGTTGCTCTTCGGGCATGTGATCTCCTCGCTTGGGCAGGCAACCCTTGGCGCTCATGAACGCTAGTCTCGCGAGAAGCCCCTGGGTGACGTCCTGTCCTCGTAGCCGATCAAGCAGGACCCGCCGACGGCCATTGAAGGCCAACGACCGTCCAACCGCCCTGGGAGCCAGCGAATACCTGTCCTCCGTGCATGATCGCCACGGCCCGCACGATGGCCAAACCCAGGCCGTGATGATTGCTCGACTGGCCCCGTGCGGGATCGCCTCGCACGAAGCGATCAAACAGCCGGGGCAAAAGCTCTGGTGGGATGGCCGGTCCTGGATTGCGCACCGAAACGCGTACGAGGTTGGGCGCCGGCGACGCCAACTCGATGAAGATCGCCTCGCCATGCGGCGTGTATCGGGCCGCGTTGCCAACCAGATTGACGAGCGCACGGCGCACCAGCCCTGCATTGCCTGCGGCCCGAGCGTCCCCCTCGACGAGCAACCGCACGCCTTGCTCCTCGAAGAGAGGCTCGAAATAGTCGGCGATGTGTTGAGCCTGCGATCGCAGGTCCAGCGAGACTAGTTGGTCGGCCAGCAGCCCTTGGTCCGCCTTGGCCAGGAACAGCATGTCGTTGACCAAGCTCGACAGCTCACGCAGTACCTCCAGGTTCGTGGCCAAAACCTCGCGCAGCTCGGCCGCGGGGCGCTCTCGAATCAAGGCCACCTCGGCGCTGCTGATCATCGTGGCCAGCGGCGTACGCAGTTCATGGGCCACGTCCGCGCTAAAGCCTTCGAGCTGACTGTAGGCCGCCTCCACACGGCCCAGCGCGCTGTTGAAGGCTTGGACGAGCTCTTGCAGCTCCGCAGTCTCGACGGGCGTCAATCGCGAGGAGAGCGAACGCGGATTGAGTGCTGCGGCTTCCTCGGACAGCTGCTGAACCGGGCGAAGCGATCTACGGGCGATCAATCCGGCGACCATCACAATGAGTGCGACGCCGACGCCGCACACGATGGCCAGACGAGTTCCGTATCGCCGCAGCATCGCTTCCTGGTCGCGGGAGTCGATCGCAACGATCAATTCTTGTTTGCCCAGGACGGGATGGTCCTCAAGCGAGACTTGACGCGCCTGCATCGACAAGCCGTCCTCCCGGCGGACTTCCAATCTGCCCGCAATCGTCGACATCTCGGGGGGCGCACTGCCGCCGTAGAGCACCCGGCCGTCTCGGTCCAGCAGCCAGATGCGCATCTGCCCATGACCGATCAGGACGTCATTGAGGTGATGCGTCAACGCGGGCACGTCCGCCGGGACGCGGACTTCCTCCAGCAGATGCTCCACGACATCGATCTTCCCTTCCAGATCGTGATCCCGGGCCCGCTCCACCTCCTGCTGCAAACCACTGTGCAGCAGCAGCGCGACCGCGACGAACACGGCGACGGCCAGCAGCGTCAACGCGAGCGTCAAGCGCTGCGCCATCGAGCGCGGCGCGCGCGTGAGGGGAGCGCGCAAGGCCTGCTGCGACGTGTCGCCCGTCAACCCCGATCCTCCAGCACGTAGCCCATCCCACGGACCGTGTGCAACAGTGGCCTGTCAAAACCCTCGTCCAATTTCGCGCGCAGTCTCCGTACCGCCACGTCGATCGCGTTTGTCTCGCTGTCGAAGTTCAGGTCCCATACCTGTTCCGCGAGAACGGTTCGTGACAGGACCTCTCCCTGACGACGAAGCATTACGGTGAGTAGCGTAAATTCCTTCGGAGAGAGGTCAAGCCTTCGACCCGCGCGGGTGACCTTTCTACGGGCCAGGTCGACGTCCAGATCTCCCAGGCGCAGCGAGGTCAACGGCTGCGACGCGTGGCTGGCGCCGCGACGCAGCAGCGCCTCGATGCGTGCGAGCAGTTCGGTAAAGGCGAACGGCTTGATGAGATAGTCGTCCGCCCCCCCTTTGAGGCCTTGCACGCGGTCTTCGACCTTGTCCCGCGCAGTGAGCATCAGCACAGGCGTGGATTTGTGTTCCCTGAGTCGCCGCAACACCTCAAATCCATCGATGCCTGGGAGCATCACGTCCAGCACCACCAAGTCGTATTGACCCTCGACGGCCAGATGCTGCCCATCGATCCCGTCCTCTGCCACGTCCACCACGTAGCCGCTCTCGCTCAGGCCCTTTTTCAGATAGCTGGCAAGGCGGGACTCGTCTTCAATCACCAAGATTCGCATGGATCGAGTGTGACGCATGATGCCCCTCGCAACGAGGACGACCACATTACCGGTCTGTAATCTTCCCGTCCCCAAGCCGTGGGGGCTCGCCCTGTAGAGTGGCTGCCATGCTTCCCGTACATGTTGTGCAGGCGGCTCTTAACTGGAGCGAGTTCATGAATGTCCGTGCATTTGCCCTATCGGCCGCGCTTGCCGCGGCGGCCTCCTTGGCGCTTTGGGCAGCCGTGGCGGCCAACGACGCGACCAGCACTGCTGACGAGCGCCCCCCGTCCGGCAACTTCACGCTGGGCGAGATCAAGAAGGTCGATGCCAGCCAAGGCAAGCTCACGATCAAGCACGGCCCCATTGAAAACCTGGGGATGCCCGGAATGACGATGGTGTTCCGCGCAGATGCCTCGGTCTTGGCCGGCCTTCAGGCCGGTGATCAGGTGAAGTTCAAGGCAGACAAGGTGGACGGCGCAATCCGCATCCTCGAACTCCAGAAGTAAGTATTTTCCCTTGGTTCGGCAGAGTGGGTTCTATATGAGGAACCCACAAGCGGGTTCTGGCTTCCCGATTGCCCCCCCTTCCACACTACGTCCTTGCCCCTCTAAACTGATTCACATGACCCTGCTGGTCCGAACTGCACTCGTATGCCTGCTGGCCTTGGCCGTGCCTCTTCAGGGCGCGGTGGCCGCGGCCATGCGTTGCTGCGGGATGGATCATCATCAAGTCGGGGCATCGCTTGTCCAGGATCAGAGAGGCCACCAGCACTCCGAGGAGTTCGGCCGGGGGGGAAAACTGGCCCCGCATGTGCACACCAGCCACGCTCCACAGCATGACGAGCCGAGCGCACAGGATTCGGGATCTCCGAACGAGCATTCGGGCTCGCACGAAGAAGACAAGCGCGTCGACGCTACCAAGGCGCTCGCTAAGACTCCTGTCAAAGTCACCGGGAAGTGCAACGTATGTGCTTCTTGCTGCGGCGCTGCCGCGCTGCCATCTGAGGCTCCCGCTTTAGCGCCGACCGAAGTGGAAAAGGATCGGCACCTGCCATCGGTCACGCCGGACCCAGAGTTCGGCACCGCCGGGCCTGAGCGTCCACCACGAACGTCCTTCCTCTGAAGACGTTCGCCGCGTGCGACGCTGGATCTGCTCGCCTTGAGCACGACTCCGCATCGAACACGTCGAACTGAGTTGCTGCGCCCTTGATTCGCACTAGGCGCGGCGAGTCTGTCCTGCTCCAGGACGGAGTTCACGAGGAACGACATGTTTTGCCGATCTACCCTTGGCGCGTGGGCATTTGTCCTTGCGTTGCCAGCGTTCGCCCAACACTCGGGTCATACCGCTGCGCCAGCGCCGCAGGTTTCCCCCCAGGCCTCTACACCGCAACCCCCTCCAGCTGCTCAAGCCGCGGTCGGGACGGCCTCGTCGCCCAGCCGCACAGCTAGCGACCAGCGCTACGTTTCAAGCTTCGAGAACTACCGTCGATTTGCGGACGAGCCCGTTCAGTCTTGGAAAGCGTCCAACGACCGCGTGGGCCAAATTGGCGGCTGGCGTACGTATGCCAAAGAAGCGGCCGGCGCGGACGCGCCGCTGCCGAGCGCAGCGACTGCCCCGGCGCACCAGTCTGCTGGGCAGCCTGATAAGACGGCGTCCGAGGTCAAGCCGCCTCGCCCCGCTGCGGTCCAGACGCCGCAATCCCCGTCCGCACCGGCGCCCAAGGCGAGCGGTGGCCATTCCCAACATCAATGAACTACCGGAGACCGCGCATGAACAGCCGGGAGAGCCGCGTCGCGCGACGCATCCGCTGGGCCGCCATTCCGCTTGCAGTGACCCTGCTCGCCGGATGCGCCAGCACCGCTATTGATAGCAATTTCGGTGAGGTGCAGTCCCTCACGCAGAGTCGACTTGGCGCTGAGGTGAAATGGCTGCGCTCCTCTGAAGCCCGCGAACAAGCGACGAAGGACGTTCAATCGATCCTGGCCCAGCCGTTGACCGCCGATGATGCGGTGCGATTGGCGCTGGCCTACAGTCCCGCGCTACAAGCGACGCTTTACGACAGCGCGGCTGCGTCTGCCACCGCGGCGCAAGGTGCGCGGTTGCCCAATCCAGTCTTCACCTTTGAGCGCCTGGTGCGCGGGCAAGGTGCTGATCGAGATCTAGATATCGGTAGGTCGCTGGGAATCTCCTTGTTCGACCTCCTGCTGCTGCCCAGCCGCATGCGTATTGCCAGCTTCCAGCAGCAGCAACTACAGCTGCGACTTGCGGGCGACGTGGTCCAGGCGGCAACTGAAGCCCGTCAGAACTGGATCCGCGCGGTCGCGGCCCAGCAGCAGGTCCAGTACGCCGAGCAAGTCAAGGTCGCGGCAGACGCGACCGCCGAGCTGGCCAGGCGCATGCAGGCGGTTGGCAACTTCAGCAAGCTTCAACGGGCCCGGGAGCAAGCCTTCGCCGCGGAGGCGGTGGCGCAACTGGCCAGAGCGCGGCAAAGCGCTCAAAGCAGCCGCGAAGCGCTCGTGCGCAGTCTCGGCTTGGACGCGGCACAAGCGCGCATGCTCAAGTTGCCGGAGCGCTTGCCCGACCTGCCCAAGTCCCCACGCGATGAGGCGCAGGTGGAGCAGCAGGCGATCGACCAACGACTCGATGTCCGCATGGCGCGGGCGGATCTGCAAACCACGGCCCGTGAACTCGGGCTCAGTCGCGTGACGAGTGTGATCAACGGGTTGCACGTGGCCGCAGTGCGAAACAGCGAGACCGGGCAACCTCCTCAGAAGGGGTTTGATGTTGAGCTCCCGATCCCGCTGTTCGACTTCGGCGACGCCGTGCGCGCGCGCTCGCAGGCGACCTACATGGCGGCGGTCAATCGCACCGCGCAGCTGGCGGTCGAAGCGACTTCTCAAGTACGCGAGACCTACGGTGCCTATCGCACCGCCTTCGATGTGGCTCGTCACTACATGGAGGAAGTCGTGCCGCTGCGTAAGACGATCTCCGAGGAGAACCAGCTTCGCTACAACGGGATGCTGATCGGAGTGTTCGAACTCATTGCCGACGCGCGCGAGCAGATCTCCAGCGTCAACCAAGCCCTGGAAGCGCAGCGCGACTTCTGGCTTGCCGACGCGGCTCTGCAAGCCACGCTGATCGGCAAGCCCGTGGGCTCGATCACCTTCCAAGCGTCGTCTGCCGCGCCTGCTGGCGGCGACGCGGGTCACTGATTTCTACGGAGATGCATATGACAAACAGCCGACGCCGATTTCTGGCGGGTACCGCCGCAGCGGGTGCCGCCGTAGCGGCCTCGACCGTGAGCAAAGTGGCCATGGCCGCCTTGCCCGAGCCGGTCTATCAATCCAATCCCTCCTCCGCAGCGCCGCTCTATCCCACCACCGGCCGTCCCTACAACCCCATGGTCACGCTCAACGGCTGGAGCCTGCCTTGGCGCATGAACAATGGCGTCAAGGAGTTCCATCTGGTCGCCGAGCCCGTTGTCCGTGAGTTCGCGCCCGGTATGAAGGCGCACCTGTGGGGCTACAACGGAAGCTCGCCCGGTCCGACCATCGAGCTCGTGGAAGGCGACCGGGTTCGCTTGTTCGTCACAAACAAGCTCCCAGAGCACACCACGATCCATTGGCATGGCGTCCGTCTGCCGAATGGGATGGACGGGGTTGGCGGCCTCAATCAGCCCCACATTCAGCCCGGCAAGACTTTCGTGTACGAGTTCGTCGTGCGGCGCAGCGGCACCTTCATGTATCACCCGCACGCGGACGAGATGGTGCAGATGGCCATGGGCATGTACGGGATGTTCATCGTGCACCCGAAGGATCCGAAGTTCATGCCGGTCGATCGCGACTACGGCTTCATCCTGAACGCCTACGACATTGAGCCGGGCAGCTACACCCCGCGGGTGAGCGAGATGACCGACTTCAACCTGTGGACCTTCAACTCGCGAGTGTTCCCGGGCATCGATCCGATGGTGGCGCGTCAGGGCGAGCGCGTGCGCATCCGGGTAGGCAACCTCACGATGACGAACCACCCGATCCATCTGCACGGTCACGAGTTTGTGGTCGCCGGCACCGATGGCGGCTGGACCCGCGAGAGCTCTCGGTGGGATGAGGTCACGACGGATGTTGCTGTCGGACAGATGCGCGCGATCGAGTTCGTCGCCAACGAGCCTGGCGACTGGGCGTTCCATTGCCACAAGAGCCACCACACGATGAATGCCATGGGACATGGCCTGCCCAACATGATCGGGGTGGATCACACGGGCATCGTCAAGCAGGTCAACAAGCTGATCCCCGACTACATGGCCATGGGCGAGCGCGGCATGGCAGACATGGCTGAGATGGAGATGCCTATCCCGGACAACACGCTACCGATGATGACCGGGCAAGGCCCGTTCGGCCCGGTCGAGATGGGCGGCATGTTCACTGTGATGAAGGTTCGTGCAGATCAAAAGCGCGGCGACTTCAAGGATCCTGGCTGGTACCAGCACCCCAAGGGCGAGGTCGCGTACGAGTTCACCGGTGTACTGCCGGAGCCGGCGCGGTCCTTCAGCGCTGGAGGCCAGACCATGCCGCTGGCCCGCAAACCCCCAGGCAATGTCGAGATGCGCGTGCGCAAGCCCAGCGGCGGCCACGAGAACCACTGACAGCGACCCCCGCTTTCCAACCCCCAAGCAAGACCGTTTCGTTAAGGAATCAATCATGAAGATCCAACACCTGCTCGCCGCCGTTCTGGTTGCAATCGGCTCCACTGCAGCATTTGCGTCCGGCAACCATGCCGGTGGACACGGGAACGAAGACAGTGCCATTGGCAAACCTGGTAAAGCTCAACAGGTCACGCGCACCGTCAACGTCGACATGACCGACAACATGCGCTTCACGCCGGCCAGCGTTGAAGTCAAGCAAGGCGAGACCATCCGCTTCAAGGTCAAGAACTCTGGACAGGTCAAACACGAATTCGTGCTCGGCACCGAGCAAGAACTCAAGGAGCACTATCAGGCCATGCTCAAGAACCCCGAGATGGAGCACGAAGATCCGCAGATGATCACGCTGGCTGGTGGCAAGACCGGCGAGGTGATCTGGCAGTTCACCAAGGCGGGCAAGGTCGACTTCGCGTGCCTTCAGCCCGGGCACTACGACGCGGGGATGAAGGGCGCGGTTACCGTTGCCAAATCCGGCGCAAAGGTGAGTGCTACCAAGGCAGGCGCCAAGGCCGACGGCCACGCCGATCACGCACACTGAGCAAGCCATGACCGGTCTCATGAATCGGCGCAGCGCCGTCTGGGCGGGTCTTGGCTTGGGCCTTGCAGTGGTTAAACACGCCGCTGCACGGCCGTCCCCCGCTGCCTGGGCCGTCGAAGTGTGGAAATCCCCCGAGTGCGGTTGCTGTAAGGCGTGGTTGACGCACCTACAGGCGCAGGGCATGAGCATCGGCACCATCCACAACAGCGGAAACACCGATGCTCGCAAGTCGCTTGGGATCCCCCTCGCTTTGGGCTCGTGCCATACCGCGTACATCGAGGGCTACGCCATCGAGGGTCATGTGCCAGCCAAGGAAATCAAGCGCTTGCTCAGAGAGCGCCCCGTGGCGATTGGCTTGGCCGTGCCCGGCATGCCGTTGGGCAGCCCCGGCATGAATGGCCCCGACTTCGACAACCAGACCCAACCCTACGACGTGTTGCTCGTCCTCAAAGATGGCTCCACGCGCGTGTTCCAGTCCTACCACCGTTGATCCAAGGAGCTGTTATGAAGTCCCAATTTGTGCGTTTTGCATTGACTGCTTTCGCGCTGATGACCGCCGGCGGTGCTTACGCCGCGGGCGACCAGGCCGTGCAGCAATCCTCCTCGCCTGCCTCAGCGCAGACGGCCCCCGAGGCGACGGCGATGACCGAAGGCGAGGTTCGCCGCATTGACGCAGCGAACAAGAAGATCACGCTCAAACACGGCGAGATCAAGAACCTGGAGATGCCCGCGATGACCATGGTGTTTCAGCTTTCGGACCCCGCCGCAATCGACAAGCTCAAGGTGGGTGACAAGGTTCGTTTTGCCGCCGAGAAGCGCGCCGGCGCTTTGGTCGTCACGCAGATCGAGGCCGCCAAGTGAGTCCTCTCAAAGCCGTTGTCGCCTTTCTTGTGCCCATGATGCTGTTCACCACGGCGCGAGCGGAGTTGGTGGACGTGCAGTGGCAGCCGGATGGTTCGTCGCAGCGTGAATTCCAAGTCGCACCGGGCAAGTTCGCGGAGTGGTGCACAAAGCTGCGTCAAGGCGAAAAAGTGAAGTGGGAGTTCGATTCGGACGCGCCGCTCAACTTCAACGTGCACTACCACGAAGGCAAGGAGGCGCGGTACCCCGCCAAGCACGACGCCGCGACCAAGGCCGAGGGCTCGCTGGAAGTTGCTGCCGATCAGCACTATTGCTGGATGTGGTCCAACAAGACCACATCCACCGCGACAGCGCGCTCCGTCTTGCGCAAGGTCCAGTGAGCCATGGCGTGAAGACCTTTTGACATACGCGGGCAGATCCAGCCGCCGCGCCCGCACATCTTGCTCACCCTCTTGCCTGTCACATCCCAGCCGGGACGGCAGGCAGGGGTGCGCCTGTTTTTGAGCCTTAAGCAGCGGCATGTGACTCCATATCGACTCGGTGGCCCGGGACTGTGCATTGCTCGCTGATGAGGCCGAATCGTCGGTGACTACAAGGAGTGAATCATCATGGCCCACGAACAGTTTGCGTCGTGCATCGACGCCTGCGACGAGTGCGCGGCAGCGTGCAACCATTGCGCAAGTGCGTGCCTCCAAGAAAGCGACGTGCATGCGATGTCGCGATGCATCGCGCTGGACATCGACTGCGCAGCCATCTGCCAGCTGGCCTCCGCGGCGATGGCTCGCGGCAGTGAGCACGCTCGCTCCATCTGCGCCCTATGTGCGGAAATCTGCGACAGCTGTGCAGAGGAATGCGGCAAGCACGACATGGATCACTGCCAAGCCTGCGCGCAAGCCTGCCGCAACTGCGCAGCGCTGTGTCGCAGCATGACCGGCTCAACCAACGCCTAGGTCTCGGCGCGCAAGGACGCGTTGGGGCGGCAGGCTTGATCAGATTCGCTGAACGGTAGGTCCCGAAATGACAACTCTGGACAGCGGGCCCGAAAAATGCGCTGGACCTTCCCACGATGGGAAGCTGCAGAGTGTCACTTGCCGGAGTTGTTCCGGAGCGACCCGAGGAGCATCCCATGCTTACGTTTGAAGTTCCCGATATGAGCTGCCGCAGTTGCGCCAGCAAGATCAGCAAGGCGGTCAAGGAGGTCGATCCGCAAGCTCGGGTCGAGGTGGACCTGACCGCCAAGCTGGTGCGGATTGACTCCGGCCAAGCGCAAGCGAGCGAGCTAAAAACAGCACTTGAGCAGGCGGGATACACGCCAAGCGAGCCGGCTGCCCCGCAAGGGGCGACCACGTCCAGCCCCGCAGGCTGCTGCGGTGGCTGCAGGCCGTAAGCGGCAAATACCTCGGCCCCGCAGCGATGTCCTGACCAAAACTGCCGTACTTCGAGTCCGCGACGCAACTGCACGGCGCGGACTCTCCCTCAAGACCGGAGGAGAAAAAAATGAGCAAGTACCCCACCCATCACGAATTGAAGCCGGCGACGGTTCCAACGAATGGTGAAGCCGGCGCCGCGGCGGACTTCTCCTGCCCGATGCATCCGGAGGTTCGTCAGAGCGACCCTGGACGGTGTCCGAAGTGCGGTATGCACCTGGTCGCGTCAGCCGGGGCCGTCCCAACGCATCGAGCCGGCGCCGGCATTGGCGCACAGGTGCATGCTGGCAACGCCCAACAGACACAGCCCCACAACCACGAGGCCAGCGGCGCGGCGTCGTCGTTCGGGCCTGCTCCGCAGTCTGAACACCGGCACGTTCACCAGCACACTGCTCGCGTGGGCGCGCCCGATGTGCCTGACGTTCACCCGCCATCGACGTCGACGATCTACACGTGCCCCATGCACCCCGAGATCCGCCAGGATCATCCCGGCAATTGCCCCAAATGCGGCATGTCGCTTGAGCCGCTGATTCCTGAAGCGGCGGACGATGACAACCCGGAGCTGCGGGACTTCGCTCGTCGCTTCTGGTGGACGCTTCCGCTGACGGTCGTCGTCACGGCCCTGGCCATGGCGGGGCATCAGCTCGGCTGGCTCACGCCTGCGAAGCAGAGTTGGGTGGAGCTTGTGCTGTCGCTGCCCATCGTTCTGTGGGCAGGGTGGCCGTTCTTGGTAAGAGGCGCCGAGTCAGTGCGACAGCGCAGCCCCAACATGTGGACATTGATCGGGCTGGGCACAGGAGCGGCTTTCGTCTACAGCGTGGTGGCCACGGTCGCGCCGCAGGCATTCCCGACCAGCTTCATGGCGCACGGCCGCATCGGGGTGTACTTCGAGGCTGCCGCGGTCATCATTTCCTTGACGCTGCTGGGGCAGATGCTGGAGTTGCGCGCTCGCTCGCAGACGTCCGCAGCCATCAAATCGCTGCTCGGCCTCGCACCGAAGACCGCCAGGCGTATCTCGGCGGACGGCGGCGAGGAGGATGTACCGTTGATCCATGTGCATGTCGGAGACCGACTTCGCATCCGCCCGGGCGAAAAGGTGCCTGTGGACGGCATCGTCGAGGAGGGGCAAAGCGCCATCGATGAATCCATGCTTACCGGCGAACCCGTTCCGGTCACCAAGCGCGTTGGTGACAAGGTCATCGGGGCCACGATCAACACGACTGGGGCGCTGATCATGAGGTCCGAACGCGTGGGGTCGCAAACGATGCTTTCGCAGATCGTGCAAATGGTTGCTCAGGCTCAGCGCTCCAGAGCACCCATGCAACGCATGGCGGATCAGGTGGCGGGCTGGTTTGTCCTGGCCGTCATAGGCGTCGCGCTGCTGTCGTTCTTTGGCTGGGGGGTTTTTGGCGGAGCGCAAGGCTGGCAATACGGGTTGATCAACGCAGTGAGCGTGCTGATCATTGCATGCCCCTGCGCGCTGGGCTTGGCTACGCCGATGTCGATCATGGTGGCCACGGGTAAGGCGGCGACGCAAGGCATCTTGTTCCGTGACGCGTCGGCCATCGAGCACCTACGACGCGTCGACACCATGGTCGTGGACAAGACAGGCACGCTGACCGAGGGCAGACCGGCATTTGAGCAAGTGGTCGCCGCGCCGGGGCAGTCCCAAACAGAAGTCTTGCGTCTGGCGGCCAGCCTTGATCAGGCCAGCGAGCATCCGTTGGCTCAGGCAATCGTGCAGGCCGCCAAAGTCCAGAACCTTGTGCTCGTGGCTGCGACGAACTTCGAGTCCTCCACGGGCATCGGTGTACGCGGCCAGGTCGAAGGCAAGAGCCTCTCCCTGGGAAATACTGCGTTGATGCAGCTGGACGGCGTGAATGTTGCACCCCTTGGTTCCTCAGCTGAAGAGCTTCGTGCTCGGGGCAGCAGCGTGATGTACCTCGCGAGCAATCAGGTGCTGCTGGGACTGCTGGCGGTTTCCGATCCGATCAAGCAAAGCACCCCCGAGGCGTTGCGCGCGCTTCAGGCGGCAGGCATGCGGGTTGTGATGGCCACTGGGGACGGACTGACAACGGCCCAGGCGGTAGCGCGTCACCTCGGTATTGACGAAGTGCACGGTGAGGTGCAGCCCGCGGACAAGCTTGCGCTCGTTGAGCGCCTGCAGGGCGAAGGGCGCGTCGTGGGCATGGCGGGAGACGGTATCAACGACGCTCCGGCACTTGCCAAGGCGGATGTGCGCGTGGCCATGGGCACTGGCACGGATGTGGCGATGAACAGCGCCCAGTTGACGCTCGTCAAGGGGGACCTGCGCGGCATCGCCCGTGCGAAGGCGATCTCCGACGCCACTGTTGCCAACATGCGGCAGAACCTGGGCTTTGCTTTCTTCTACAACGCACTGGGCGTGCCGCTGGCTGCCGGCGTTCTGTATCCCTTCACCGGCTGGCTCCTATCGCCGATGATCGCAGCGCTCGCCATGAGCCTGTCCTCGGCCAGCGTGGTGTTCAACGCGCTAAGGTTGCGTCGGGCTTCGTCCGAAGAGACTGGCGACTGACTTAGCCGGCCAGACAGATAGATTGGCGCCCACCGGTCTTCCCGACGGGCGCCTCGTCATTCAGTACCCGCGATTGGTGTTCATGCGCCGCAGGCTGCCGTCCTGACGTGCGAGGCGCAGCTCTTCGAGCACCTCGGCCCGAGTGCGGCCACCTGCGGCGGGCGCTTCGAACTTCAGCGCACTGCTTTGCTCACCGGTCGCCGAGGTCTTCATGTCCTTGCTCGGTGCCAAGCGACGCGCCGGCGCAGGCTCGAACTCGGGTGCATAACCTGCCTCGCTGTTGATCTTGGCCAGCGTGCCGTCCTCTCGGGCGCGCTTGAGTTCCTCGATCACCTCAGCGCGTGTGCGTCCGCCTCCCGCGGCCGGTGCATCGAACTCCAGGCGAGCGGACTGGCCGGCCCCGACCGAGCTGGGGGCCTTTGCGCGCGAGGAGCCAGAGTCGGCTTCAAACTCGGGGGCGTACCCAGCTTCGCTGTTGATCTTGGCCAGCGAGCCGTCGGCACGGGCCTGCGCCAGCTCGGCAAGGACCTGCGCACGTGTCTTCGCGGAAGGCATGACATGGTAAGCGCCTCCCGACTCACTATTGCCTTGCGTGAAACCGTTGTCGGCAGAAGCGGGTGCGGCGGTCACGGTGAGCGCAGCGGCGGCGGCCAAGGCGAAGGGCGTGAGGGTGCGGAACATGGTGAACTCCTTGTGGTTTGCATTGCGAGCAACCGGGTGGTCATCGCAGACTTGGCGTCGAACTCGAGCGCCATGGAGATCACTGTAGAAAGTCGGGGGCCACAAGGACCTGTCGCCGCCATTACGAAGCTGTCATGAAGCGCCGAGCCGCGATGTTGGGAGTGCGCCTTGCCAGATCAAAAGAGCCACGTCACCTGGTGAGGTGGTTGGTCCTTCAACTTCTTCGCAGGAGCATTTCATGAGAACTGAAACTTCCCGAGCTCGACAGCTGATCCTGATTGCAGTCGTGGGCGTGTGCTCCATCGGCGGCGCGCTTGCGCAGGCTGCCAACTCTCCCTCCGACAAGCTCAAGAGCTCGATGGAGTCGGGAATGAGGTCGATGCAGGGCATGAAGCTCAGCGGCGACACCGACAAGGATTTCGCCATGATGATGAAGATGCATCATCAGCAAGCGATCGAGATGGCCAAGGTCGAGATGCAGAGCGGCAAGTCGGCGCAACTCAAAGCAATGGCGCAAAAGATGATCGACGATCAGTCCAAGGAGATCGGGGAACTCGACGCGTGGCTCCAGCAGCACAAGTGACTTCAAGGGCTGGATTGACTCCGATCGCCGACCACTCGCGATCCAACGCCCGAGCTCGGCTATGACATCGGGCTGGGCGTGCTCCGAAGCCAGGCCCGCAGTCGCCGCCGGGTCTGGCTACAGGAGATGCCCAGCTGAGGATCGCAGGGAAGGATCATCGCTCCGCAATTGCGCACCTCGTCAGGCTCATCGTCGAGCACGAGTGCATCTACGATCCGCGGCTGCGCGTGCAAGAACTGAGCGATGGCTGCAGCCTTTGCGCCGCGTGGAACCGCACCAGCAAACCGTGAAGCCAGTGGTCCGAGGAAGTCCCTCAGATAGTCATCGGCGAACTGTTCGCGCCAACTGGAATGAACGCATACCCCCACATCCGTAAACGCTGCGAGCTCATCAGCCAGGATGGTCACCCACTCGAACGGAAGCATACGGCCGTTGGGGCCTTGCGCAGAGTGCAGGACCCCGTCAAAGTCTGTGAACACGATTCGATGGAAACCGACCGTGCGCGCGCCGACGATCACGCTTTGATGCGAATGGCGCACGATTAGCCGCGCGGCGCCCAGACTGTACCCAACGCCGGGTTCTCCACGATGGAGCCGTCGTTGAGCCAGAACTGGATGGCCCAATTGACGGTGTCGGACCTGCGCCGTTCGCCGTCGATGACCCAGTGGATGGAGTGGTCGTTGAACATCAGGTGCCCCTGACCGGGCTCGATCAGCTCATCGTACTGCTCGCGGCCTGTGAAGAAGTTCAGCATGATGCCTTTACGGATCTCGAAAAAGCGCTCTGTGCTCATATGTCTGGAGTTGATGTTGGTTCAAACAGCGGCGATGGATTTCCATCCTTGCGCGCGTTGTCGTTTACTCCGCCCGTGCCACGCGGGGCCGGCCACGCCCCGTCACGCAGACTCGGGGGCGCAACTTGGGAGCTCGCGTGTTGAGCCGCAGTAGCAGCTCTGCCTCCCGATCGGGTGGTGGCGTCTGCATGGGCACACCCACGTCCAGCGTCTTCCCCGCCACATCTCGCAAGGTCACCACCTTGCCCGACTCGTCGCTGCGGAGCCAGCCTCAGATTCGTGTATCGGGGCATTCGCCCACGGACGATGACCTGGCTCGGTTCATCGCCAAGATCGGCTTCAACCTCCTGGCGTTGGAGCAAGGGCGCGCATTTTGCTGCGACCCAAGGTTCGATGCATTGCGGTCGTCCATCCGAACCGGTAATCCCGAACTGCGTATGTCACCGTGGACGGAGGCCGAGGGGCTTTTGCCCAGGCTCCATCACCTCTTCGCGGGCAAGCATTGGATGATGCTGTCCCCCATGCCGAATCCGGCAACCGGCGCAAGGGGACTGGTCTTTTGCTGCAGCCTCTATGGCAGCGCTGCCAGGATCGTCCTGCTCACCGAAGATCTGCCTGCCCAGCACTTTGACTTCCATGTGTTCTATGTGGTCGACTACAAGCGCCAAAGCGTCGCTCGCCACACCTTGTTCGACGTCGTGCAGATGATGCAGCAGTCGCCATCGATCAACGTAGCGCCTGACGTCGACCCCCGGTAGATCCCGTAGGGATCCTCGCCCCGTTGTCCTTATCATCGAAGGCTACACGCGGCGCCTCCACCTTCTCGGCCGTGCGCGTCGCGCGGTAAAAACGCTCACTCCCTATGAACGCCGACGTCCAGCAGTACCTCAGTGCGGCCGACCGTGAGAACACGGTGCGCAGCTACGCAGCCGCGATCCGCCACTTCGAGGTGGACTGGAAGGGGCTGCTCCCAGCGACGATCGACACCGTGGCCAGGTACTTGGCTGAGCACGCAGCGGTCTACAAGATCAGCACGCTCAGGCTGCATTTGGCGGCCCTGGCGCGATGGCACGCCGACAACGGCTTCGCGGACCCAACGCGATCGGCATTGGTGCTCAAGGTGCTTAGGGGAATCCGGGCCAGACACGCCACCCCCCAGCGTCGCGCTCGTCCACTTCAGCTCGATGTGCTGGAGCAGGCCAGCGATTGGTTGATGCGCGCCAGGGACTCCGCCCTCGAAGGCGGACGTCGCGTGCAGGCACTGCGCCACGGACGCGACCGTTCGCTTTTGCTGCTCGGGTTCTGGCGGGCTTTTCGAGCCGACGAGCTCGCCAACATGCGCATCGAGGAAGTCCAGGCCGTGCGAGGTCAAAGCTTGACCTGCAGGCCGGGCCGCACGAAAACATCTCACGAGGACGATGCCCGGGCATTCCGTTGCCCGGCTCTGTCCCGTCTTTGCCCGGTGGATGCCTTTCTCGACTGGATCGAGCTCAGCGGCAGAACCACCGGTCCGGTTTACCCGGGCATCGACCGCTGGGGAAACATCTCCCGGATCCATATGGCCAGCCAGGCGGTGCTGCCACTTTTGCGTCGCATTCTTAAAGAGGCCGGCGTTCTGGAAGCCGACACCTACTCCAGCCACTCCCTGCGCCGCGGTTTCGCTGGCTGGGCCACCGCCAACGGGTGGGATTTGAAGGAGCTGATGGAGCACGTGGGGTGGAGAGACGTGAACTCAGCGTTGCGCTACATCGACGCTCCCCAGGACGCGGTGAAGGCAAAGATTGAACGCGCACTGGCCTCAAGCGGCAGACTCCCGGATTGATGACCATGGATGGTCTGACCCCTGACCAGCGAGCTCTTGCGGAGTGCATCTGCGAGATCTCCGAGCGTCGCTACCGGGCTGGCTGGATGTTGGGCATCGAGGCGGAGGTGTGGCACGACCTGGTCGGTGCACAGGGCGGGACGTATCGCCGCGGTCTCTCGTCCGAAGAATTCCAGCGACTCAAGACGTTGAGCGACCGATGCGGCGGCTGGATCGCCCTCGATCACGAGGGCGATTGCGGTTTCGTAGCCATGGAGGACTGGCTGGCCCGTTGCGCTGCGGACGACGGGATTGGACGCTAGATCTGCCAGGCACATCCGTCACGCGTCGCTCCCCAAGCGCTCCCGATGCTCAGTGGTCGCGTCCTGGGCGCCGCACGCCCTCTGGCGAATGCGACGACTCCAATACCGCTTCCTTCATCCCCGCAAGGATCCCGCAGTCCTGCGCGGTTCGTTCGTCACCGCATTGCCTGCGCAGATCCATCAGCTGGCGCTCAAGCAGCCGAAGCTCCTCGATGCGGGTCGAAACGTGTTGGATGTGTCGATCGAGCAAGACGTTGACATCTCCACAAGCGGCAGCAGGCTTATCCCGAAAACTCAGCAGCGCCCGAACCTCGTCAAGCGACATATCCAGGCTGCGGCAGTAGCGAATCATCTGCAGACGGTCCAAATGGGCCGCCTCGTAGATTCGGAAGTTTCCGGCGGTCCGCGCAGGCGCCGGCAGCAGTCCTTCGCGCTCGTAGAACCTGATCGTCTCGATGGGTGTCGCCGCCGCGCTGGATAGTTCGCCAATCTTCATCGCGGGCACTGACAGCAAGTGAAAGTCATCAACATTCTAGGGGCAATGGGCTTGACTCTGTAGTTGGTAGAGGTTTTCCAATACAGGGATGAGCACCTCTTCGCCGACCAACCCCTCAGCGCCCACCGCGACGGCAGTGCCGTCTGGGTTAACCTCCTGTTCTGGAGGCTGCTCTGAAGCTGCCCCGGGCGCCCCGCCGACGAGCCTGCCGGCTACCCCCCGCGAAGCTCGCCTCGAACTGCGCATCCCGTCCATGGACTGTCCAAACGAGGAGCGCCAAGTCCGCGCCGCCTTGGAGCGGATCGCCGGCGTTAGAGCAATGAAATTCGATCTGGGGCAGCGCGGGCTGACTGTTGACGCGCCGGAAGCGACCTGGCCGCACGTGATTGCAGCGATCAACCAATTGGGCTTCGAGACATATCCGCCCCCCGGGCCCTCGGCCGGCGCAGTCGCCCAAGTAGACGCGTGCGCTACCACCGATTCTTGTTGCTCCAGCGCTTGCGCTGCACCGGTGGCGCTCGCCACCGATGCCACGCAGGAGAACGCCGCCGAGTTTCAAGGGCTGCTGCTGCGTGTGCCGGCAATGGACTGCCCGACGGAAGAGGCTCAGATTCGTCGCGCTCTGGAAGGGTTGGAGGCGGTGCGACGACTGCAGTTCGACCTTCCCGCGCGCACGTTGTCGGTCGATGCGCCGGCATCAGCCAAGGAAGCTGTGATGCAAGCGCTGCTGGCCAACGGCTTCAAGTCGGAGGTGCTGAGCGAACCACCATCGGCTGAGCTCACCGCGAGAGCTCAGCGCGTCGAGTTGTTGAGGCTTGTCGGTGCGTTGGCCGTGGCGGCGCTCGCCGAGGCTTTGCACTTCTTCGCATCCGACGCCCTCGGCTGGAAAGCCCTCGGCATGGGTATCGCGGCGGCAGCGATCGCGCTCTCAGGACTATCCGTCTTCAAAAAGGGGTTCTCATCGCTACTACGCGGGCAGCTGAACATCAATGCGCTAATGAGCGTTGCGGTCATCGGAGCGTTCCTCATCGGCCAATGGCCCGAGGCAGCCATGGTGATGGCCCTGTACTCGTTGGCAGAACTTATCGAAGCGCGATCGGTAGACCGGGCGAGGAACGCCATCGCCGGCCTGCTCTCACTCTCGCCTACGCAGGCCGAGGTGCAGCAATCCGACGGTGCTTGGGCAATTCAGCAGGCTAATGTTGTCAAGGTCGGAGCGCTGGTCCGCGTCAAACCGGGCGAACGATTCGCACTGGACGGCCGGGTCACTTCAGGCCACGGCGCGGTGGACCAGTCGCCAGTGACCGGCGAGAGCGTGCCTGTCGACAAGGGGCCGGATGACGACGTGTTCGCCGGGACCATCAATCAAAGCGGCTCGCTGGAGTTCCGCGTCACCCATCCGGCAACCGACACGGTCCTCGCGCGGATCATCCATGCCGTTGAGCAGGCGCAGGGGCAGCGCGCGCCGACGCAGCGATTTGTCGACAAGTTCGCCGCCATCTATACACCTGCAGTCTTCGTGATGGCGCTCGCGATCGCACTGGGCACGCCGATGCTGTTGGGCTGGGATTGGCTGACGGCCCTGTACAAGGCCCTGGTGTTGCTCGTGATTGCCTGCCCATGCGCGCTTGTGATCTCCACCCCGGTGACTGTCGTGAGCGGCTTGGCCGCCGCGGCGCGTCGCGGCATCCTGATCAAAGGCGGCGTCTACCTGGAGCAAGCGCGCAAGCTGGCGGTCCTTGGCCTGGACAAGACGGGCACCTTGACCGAAGGCCGCCCCAAGCTGGTGGCCAGTGAAATCATTGTCAATGTGGTGGAGCGTGATGCGGTGCTGCGCATGGCCAAGAGCTTGGCGGCAAGATCCGATCACCCAGTGTCCAAGGCGGTCGTCGAAGGCCTTCCGGGCGAGTCCCTCGACGTGATGGCCTTCGGCGCGGAACTGGGCAAGGGCGTTCGAGGCACCATTGACGGCATGGACTACGTGCTGGGGAACCATCGCTGGATTCACGAGCGCGGTCAGTGCTCCGCCGAACTGGAAGCCATGCTGCTCAAGCACGAGTCTCAGGGGCGCACGCTCTCCGTGCTCGCCAGTGAGACACAAGTGCTTGCGCTGTTCGCCGTGGCTGATACCACCAAGGACACGAGCCGCCAAGCGATCGCCGAGCTCAAGGCCATGGGCGTGCGCACAGTCATGCTCACCGGCGACAACGAGGCGACCGCCAAAGCCATCGGCCATGAAGTAGGCGTCGAAGAGGTGCGTGCGAACTTGCTGCCTCAAGATAAACAGGCCTGGGTCACAGAGACAGCTGCGGCGAATGACGTGGGTATGGTCGGCGACGGAGTCAACGACAGCCCTTCGCTGGCAGCCGCCTCTGTGGGCTTCTCCATGGGCGCCGCTGGCACGGACACCGCGAAGGAAGCGGGCGACGTCCTGATCATGAATGATGACCTTCGCAAGGTTGCTGAAACCATTCGGCTTTCCAAGCGGACATACTCAGTGCTCTGGCAGAACATCACCCTGGCACTGGGCATCAAGGCAGTTTTCTTCGTCTTGGCGGTGTTCGGCAGTGCTTCGATGTGGATGGCGGTGTTTGCGGACATGGGAGCCAGCCTCCTCGTCGTGTTCAACGGGTTGCGGCTGCTCAAGCCGCCCCGCGCTTAACGCAATCTTGAAGGCCCGCGAGACGGGCCAACTTTTCGTTCGGGAACAAAAATGAGTCGCAGTCACGGCAGTCACGGCAGTCCAGGTGTAGGTCTCCACTTGGTCAGGAAGATCCTCATGGCCGCCTTGGTCTTCCTCACCGCCCTGGCAGGCGGCGCGGCACATGCGGCCGAGGCCGACGTGCGCCGGGTCTGGCAGATCCTCGACTACTTGGCCGTCGATTACTCGGGTGCGGTGCAAGACGGCAAGGTCGTGGCGCAGTCCGAGTACGACGAGATGAGGGAGTTCGCTCAAACCGCTCACGACAAGATTGCCGCGCTAGAGAACAAGCCCGAGCGCGCGACGCTGTTGCGGGAAAGCGAAGCGTTGCAGGCCGAGATCGCCGCCAAGTCTGAAGCGAGCAAGGTCGGCGGGCTGGCCAAAGCACTGGCAAACCACCTGATTGCGGTCTACCCAGTCCCATTGGCACCAACCGCGCTGCCCAACCTGAAGCTTGGCGCTGCAGTGTACGCAGCCAGCTGCGCGGCATGCCACGGCGTTTCCGGCAACGGCGATGGCGCGCTTGCCAAGCAGCTTGACCCGAGGCCGATCGCATTTACGGATCAAGGTCGAGCTCGCCAGCGCAGCGTGTTCGCCCTGTATCAAGCGGCAAGCCAAGGCATTGCGGGTACGGCGATGCCCGCGTTCGGGCAACTTTCAGAGGACGAGCGCTGGGCGGTGGCGATGTACCTGGGTACCTTCGCGCACGACGACAAGCAGCGTGAGCAAGGGGAGCGCCTCTGGAAGGAGTCGGAGAAGGCCCGAGGCGAAGTGGCTGGCTTGGACCACTTTGTCCGCATGACGGAAGCGGAGCTTGCTGGCTCCATCGGAGCGGAGCAGGCCGCTGCAACGATGGCCTATCTGCATGCGCGTCCCGAGGCGCTTGCCGCGCCTCGCGCAAATCTCGGCTTGGCGCGCGAGCGACTGCACCATAGCGTCGCTGCTTTTAAAGCGGGCAAGCTCAAGGATGCCGCTGAACTGGCCCTGTCTTCGTACCTGGATGGCGTCGAGCCGTACGAGCAGGCGCTGGCCGCCCGCGAAGGCGCACTCAAGGATCAGATCGAAGTGGCCATGGGGCAGTACCGATCGCTGATCGCGTCCAAGGTCCCGGCTGTGGAAGTTGAAGCAGCCGCTGCGCGTATTGATGCACTCTTCACTGAAGCGGACCAGGTTCTGGCTGCATCGGGGGCGGATGCCAGCGCGGCCTTCTTCGGGAGCCTGACGATCTTGCTGCGCGAGGGCATCGAGGCCCTGCTCGTAGTCGTGGCGATGATCGCCTTCCTCAAGCAGGCCAAGCGCCCAGACGTGCTGCCATACGTGCATGCGGGATGGGTCGGCGCGCTTGCAGCTGGGGGCGTGACCTGGGCCATCGCGACCTACGCGGTGTCGATCAGCGGAGCTAATCGCGAGGTGACAGAAGGGCTGTCGAGCCTCTTCGCGGCGATAGTGCTGCTGAGCGTGGGAGTGTGGATGCACCAGAAGAGCGTCGCTGGTCAGTGGCAGGCGTACCTGCGGGAGCGCATGTCCGCGGCGCTGAACCGCCGTTCTGCTTTTTTCATGTTCGCACTCGCCTTCGTTGCGGTGTACCGCGAGGTGTTCGAGACGATCCTCTTCTATGCGGCGCTGTGGGGCCAAGGCAATGACGGCGCGATCCTGGCAGGCTTGGGAGTAGGCGTACTCTGCTTGGCGCTCATCACGGTGCTGCTCCTTCGATACAGCGCTCGGCTCCCCATCGGCATATTCTTTTCCGTGAGCTCTTGGCTCGTTGCCATCCTGGCCGTGGTCCTGACCGGCAAGGGAGTGGCCGCACTGCAAGAGGCTGGCTGGATCGCGCCCAGTGCACTGTCCGCGCCGCGTCTGGAGCTACTGGGGGTCTATCCCTCAATCATCGGCCTGACGGCGCAGGCAGCCGTGCTTCTGGTTGTTCTGGCGTTTTTCCTCAGGAATGCGCGCCCGAAAGCTGCGGGCGTCGGCCGATAGGAGCCTTGTCCGGCATTCGCCTGCGGCGGCTTTGAACTTGCCGCTACACTTTCACCACTCATGTTGCGACGCCTTGCTCATCGCCTGACCGTCACGTGCTACGTGGCGCTGTCGCTGCTGTTCTCGCAGCTGGCGCTGGCGAGCTATGTCTGCCCTCAGGAGCAGGACATGACGGCCATGGCTGAGATGGCGGCGTCCGGGGTGCCCTGCGAAGGCATGGACATGGATCAGCCCGCGCTATGCGCGGAGCATTCGTCTGGGGATCCCCAGTCGTTCGAGGCGGTCAAGGTGCCAACGCTTGCGCCTGCGCTCGTGGTTTCGATGCTGATGGTCAGCGTCGATCTTGGTGGCGACGCTAGCGTGCCCGTCGGGGGCTTGACTCCGACGGAGGATCGGGCACCAGCCGATCCACTCTTTCTCTCCACACTCAGACTCCGAGTCTGATCAGCTCCGTCGATTGACTGGCGCCGGTGCGGCATGTCCGCCATCTGGCCACACTGTCCTTCGTTCGGAGCTCTCGTGAACCCAAGAATCATTGTGCGCATGGCCGCCCTGGCCGTCGCTTTGCTGCCGCTGCCCAGCCGCGGCAACTCTCTCACGCTGGACCAAGCGCTGAGCCTGGCCGTCGAGCGGTCGCAAGCCGCGCAGGCTGCCCGGTCTGGTGCTGCCAGCGCGGCGCAAACGGCTCGCGCCGCCGCCCAGTTGCCCGATCCCGTCTTGCGCGCCGGGATCGACAACTTGCCCATCTCGGGCAGCGACCGTTTCAGCGGTCGAGACTCGATGACGATGAAGCGTGTCGGAATCTCGCAGGAATGGGTGTCCGCAGGCAAGCGCAGCGCACGTCAGGCCGCCGCAGACGCCGCAGTTCATCGAGAGGTCGCCGCAACTCACGCGTCGCTGGCTGACGTCCGACTACAGACCGGCATGGCCTACCTGGACGTCTACTTCGCGCGCGCGGCGCTGGGATTAGCCGTCCAGGACGAACGCCACGCGCATGACGAACTGGAGACGGCGCGGGCTCGTCTGAGCTCAGCCAGCGCGACCAGCCAAGAGGTCCTCGCGCTGGCAAGCGCCCGCGGCTTGGCCGAGGATGCTGCGGCTGAAGCGCGCCAGCAGCTGGACGTCGCCCGCGCCGCGTTGGAGCGTTGGGTGGGCGTTCCCGTGGATGACGTGGCCGCAGCGGGCGGCAGTACGGCGCCCAGCGAAGACGCCTATGTGAGTAGGCATCCAGCCGTCGTTGCCGCCCAGCGAGACGTCGATATGGCGCGTTCGGAGGCCGACTCGGCCCGGATCAATCGCAGCCCCAACTGGTCGTGGGAAGTGAGTTACGGGCAGCGATCTGGATACTCGGACATGGTCTCGGTGGGCGTGAGCATCCCACTGGCGATCGCGCCGGCGCAGCGGCAGGACCGCGAACTCGCGGCCAAGCTCGCGCTGGTGGAGAAGGCTCAGGCCCAGCTGGCCGAGACGACCCGAGTCGCTGTGGCGGAGTACCGGGGGCTCAGCACAGAAGCCGCTCGGTTGGCCGAGCGCGTCGAGCGCTATCGAACGTCAGTCGTTCTCCCGGCACAGCAACGCACGGCCGTTGCTCTGGCCGCATATCGGTCGAATCAGGCGCCGCTCGCGACGCTCTTCGAATCGCGCCACGCCGAGCTCGAAGCCGATAGGAAGCTACTCGCGCTTCAGCGCGATCTGAGCCGAGCACAGGCGTCGCTCGTCTTCAAGGCCATCAGCGAAGGAGACCTCCCGTGAAGCGCACATCAGTTGTCACTCTGGCTGCGATCGGCGTCGCCTTGGCAGTTGGAGGCTTTTACGCCGGCCGAGCGCTCAACTTGCCAAGCAGGGACCTCGGTCGACTCGGTGAAGGAACGGCAAGCACCACCACCGATGCTGATCGCAAGGTCTTGTACTGGCACGACCCGATGGTGCCGGGACGTCGCTTTGACAAGCCGGGCAAGTCCCCCTTCATGGACATGCAGCTCGTGCCCGTGTACGCCGACGAAGCCGCTGACGCCGGGGTCAAGATCTCCGCTGGCGTACAACAAAACTTGGGCATCCGTATGGTCGCGGCGAAGATGACCGACGTGTCGTCGTCGATTGACGCAGTGGGCGCGGTGCAGTTCGACGAAAGACTCAACGTTGCCGTTCAGACGCGCATCTCTGGCTACGTCGAGCGCCTGTTCGTGCGAGCGCCCATGTCCATCGTTCACAAGGGGCAGCCGCTCGCCACGATCTTCGCGCCGGAGTGGCTGGGGCCGCAAAACGAGCTCCTCGCGCTTAAGCGCGCCGGCGCCGCGCCGGAACTTATCGATGCCGCGAGAGATCGCCTCAAAGCCATGTCCGTCCCCGAAGCGCTCTTGCGTCGCAGCGAGGACGCCGGAACGGCGCAGGCTCGCTTCACCCTTGACGCGCCTGCCGACGGCGTTGTGGCGGAGCTCGGTGTGCGCGACGGTGCAGCGGTGAGCCCCGGGAACACGCTGTTCCGCATCGCAGGTCTTGAGCGCGTGTGGGTGGTGGTCGAGGTGCCTGAGGCACAGGGGGCGCAGCTCGTCCGCGGTCAACGGGTCAGTGCGACGCTGCAGTCCGATGCGGCACAGACTTTCGAAGGTGAACTCAAGGAGATCCTGCCGCAGGTCAGCGCCGACACGCGCACGTTGCAAGCGCGCTTCGAGGTCGACAACAGGAACGGCAGACTGGTGCCCGGCATGTTGCTGCGATTGAAGATTGCAGCTGCCACCGCATCGCGCCTGGTCATTCCAGCCGAAGCCGTCATCCGTACGGGCGTCAGGGCCTTGGTCATCGCCCGCAAGGACGGCGGCGCCTTCGAGCGGCGCGAGGTGAAGCTCGGTTCGGAGCTGGGGGGCGACGTGGAGATCCTGCAGGGCCTGCGTCCCGGTGAAGAAGTCGTGGCCAGCGGCCAGTTCCTCATCGATTCCGAAGCCAACCTGAAGTCGGCACTTGGAGGCATGGCCCCCCCGCCTGGTACCCCTAGCACGCTCGGTGCCACGGCTGCGTCCTCCTTACCGGCCGTCCCAGTCGCCACTGGCACCTACGCCGCCGAAGGCACGATTGAGAGCGTCGACGCCGACAGCATCACGCTGTCACACGGCCCTGTGGCTGCGCTGAAGTGGCCCGCCATGACCATGGCTTTTGGGAAGCCTGCACCGAATGCTTTCGCTGGAGTGAGGCCCGGTGACACGGTCCACTTCGAGTTCAAACAAGGCAGTTCCACGCAATGGGAGCTGGTCTCGGTGCGCAAGATGGGTGGTGCGCCATGATCGCTGCGCTGATCCGATGGTCGATCGGGAATCGCTTCCTGGTGCTCATTGCCACCGCGATGCTGGTCGCCGCGGGCGCTTGGTCCGTCGCGCGCACGCCGGTGGATGCGTTGCCCGATCTGTCCGACGCACAGGTGATCGTACGAACGAGCTACCCGGGCAAGCCCCCGCAGGTCGTCGAAGACCTCGTCACCTATCCGCTGACCACCACGATGCTCAGCGTGCCCGGCGCCAAAAAGGTGAGGGGTTATAGCTTCTTCGGCGACTCGTTCGTCTACGTTCTCTTCGATGATCGGACCGATCCGTACTGGGCCCGGTCCCGTGTGAGCGAAGCGCTTGGTCAAGTCCAGGGGCGACTGCCGGCTGGGGCCACAGCGGTGCTAGGCCCGGACGCGACCGGCGTGGGATGGGTTTACGAATATGCGCTGGTCGATCGCACAGGTGCGCACGACCTGTCGCAGCTGCGCGCGCTCAACGATTGGTTTCTGAAGTTCGAGCTCAAGACAGTACCGGACGTGGCCGAAGTGTCCAGCTTGGGCGGCATGGTCCGGCAGTACCAAGTCGTCCTAGACCCAAACCGCATGCGAGCGCTCGGCGTGACGCAGGAGGCTGTCCTGGCCGCCTTGCGCAGTGCCAATCAGGCCTCTGGAGGATCCGTCGTGGAGCTGGCGGAGAGCGAGTACATGGTGCGCTCGCGCGGCTTCCTAAGGTCGCTAGACGACTTCCGCGACATCCCGGTGAGCGTGGCGCGGGCGACGCCGGTGATGCTGCGGGACGTCGCTTTCGTGCAGGTCGGTCCCGAGATGCGGCGCGGCATTGCGGAGCTCGACGGCGAGGGTGAGGTCGCCGGCGGCGTGATCGTGATGCGATCCGGCAAGAACGCCCGAACC
The DNA here is from genome assembly GCA_946886855.1 of uncultured Roseateles sp. Next base: position 28,883 of record CAMPJJ010000028.1, read on the forward strand.
ACGATCGAAGCCGTCAAAGCCAAGATCGAGGCGCTCAAGCCTGGCCTGCCGAAAGGCGTCGAGATTGTGGAAACCTACGACCGGTCGACGCTCATTGACCGCGCCATCGATCATCTGCGCGACAAGCTCATCGAGGAGTTCATTGTCGTCGCGGTCGTCTGCGCCGTGTTCCTGTTCCACCTGCGTTCCGCCTTGGTCGCAGTCGTGACCTTGCCCGTCGGCGTACTGACCGCCTTCATCGTGATGCACTGGCAGGGCCTAAGTGCCAACATCCTGAGCCTGGGCGGCGTGGCGATCGCGCTGGGCGCGATGGTCGATGCGAGTGTCGTGTTGGTCGAGGCGGCGCACAAGCACTTGGAACACTTCGAGGCTCGGCATGGGCGATCTGCCAGTGTTGTCGAGCGGTGGGCCCTCATCACGGAGGCTGCCGTGGAGGTAGGACCTGCGCTGTTCTTCTCGCTGCTGGTGATCACGCTGTCGTTTCTGCCGGTGTTCACGCTTGAGGCGCAAGAAGGCCGCCTGTTCTCGCCTTTGGCGCTGACGAAGACCTATGCGATGGCCGCGGCGGCGGGCTTGTCCGTGACGCTCGTGCCGGTGCTGATGGGCTCCCTGATCCGGGGGCGCATCCCGCAGGAGAACGCCAATCCGATCAACCGACTGCTCATCGCGCTCTACCGACCGGCGCTGGAGGTCGTCCTGAGGTTCCCCAAGATGACGCTGCTGGCGTCTGCGCTGGTGCTGGCGCTCACCGTGATCCCGCTGATGCGTCTTGGCGGCGAGTTCATGCCGCCACTGGACGAAGGTGATCTGCTCTACATGCCGTCTGCGCTACCAGGGATATCCGCCTCCAAGGCCGCGGAACTGCTGCAGCAGACGGATCGGCTCATCAAGACCGTACCCGAAGTGGATCGCGTCTTCGGCAAGGCCGGCCGCGCCGACACGGCGACCGATCCGGCTCCGCTGGAGATGTTCGAGACTACGATCCGATTCAGGCCACGAGCCCAATGGCGGCCGGGTCTCACACCGGAGAAGCTCGTCGAGGAGCTCGACCGCGTCGTGAAGGTTCCGGGGTTGTCCAACGTCTGGGTTCCACCCATCCGCAATCGCATCGACATGCTGGCCACCGGCATCAAGAGCCCGGTCGGCATCAAGGTGTCCGGCCCTGACCTGGCCACGCTGGACAAACTGACGACGCAGATCGAGGCTGCGGTGAAAACTTTGCCCGGCGTTTCGTCGGCCTTGGCTGAACGCCTGATCGGTGGCCGCTACATCGATATCGACGTCGACCGCGCGGCTGCTGCGCGGTATGGACTTTCTGTGGCGGCGGTCCAGTCGATCGTCTCGACTGCCATCGGCGGAGAGAACGTCGGTGAGGTGGTGGCCGGGCGCGAGCGCTATCCCATCAACGTCCGCTACCCGCGCGAAATCCGGGACTCGCTGGAGCGGCTGCGGCAGCTGCCTTTCGTGACAGACAAGGGGGCCACCGTGCTCCTTCAGGACGTCGCCCGCGTGACGGTCGCGGAGGGGCCGCCCATGCTGCGCAGCGAGAACGCCAGACTGTCGGGCTGGGTGTACGTCGACGTTCGGGGGCGCGACCTGCGCTCCGTCGTCCAAGACATGCAAGCCGCGGTTGGACAAGAGGTGGTCATGCCGGCCGGGTATGCCTTGTCTTGGTCCGGTCAGTTCGAATACCTGGAGCGCGCAACGCAGCGGCTGAAGCTGGTGGTACCGGCGACGTTGGCTGTGATCTTTGTGTTGCTGTACGTCTTGTTCCGCTCCGCAGGTGACGCGCTGCTGGTGATGGCGGCTGTGCCGCTGTCGCTGGTCGGCGGCTTCTGGCTGGTGTGGGGACTCGGACATGCGGTGTCTGTCGCCACTGCGGTGGGCTTCATTGCCTTGGCCGGCTTGGCGGCGGAGTTCGGCGTCGTGATGCTGGTCTACCTCAAGAACGCCCACGCGCAGCGCCTGGCGGCCGGCGAAGCGGACGACGAAGCCACGCTGCTCGCGGCAATTCGCGAAGGTGCCGTCCTTCGTGTACGTCCCAAGGCGATGACGGTCGCTGTGGTGATGGCCGGCCTGCTTCCGATCCTGCTGGGTGGTGGGACAGGATCGGAGGTCATGGGGCGCATTGCCGCCCCCATGGTGGGCGGCATGGTGACGGCGCCCCTGCTCAGCATGCTCGTGGTTCCAGCTGCTTGGTACCTTTTGCGCCGGCGACGTACGTCGGCAGGGGGGATATCAAGCCGGTCGGCCACTTCCCGTCCTCTCCAACCAACTCAACTTTGAAGGAATCCTGTCGATGAATGCCAACAACGTGCTTGTCGCAGCGCGGATCACGCTGCTGGGCGCAAATGCGCAGGCGTAAGGCGCTTCAAACTCCACAGCCATGCCGATGTCCAGCAAGGCTGCAGCTTCGGCAGCGATGCCGTTGGTGTTGGGTGGGGTGCGTAAGGTCGACTTGGCCAAAAGATTGATCGTCCTGCGACACGGCGACACGGCGACATACCCAACCTCGCTATGCCGGGCATGACCATTGGCGTCGACTTCGCCGACAAGAAGCTGCTCGATGGCCTCACGGCCGGCCATCTCGTCGAATTTCAGGCAGAAGTGATCAAGGGCAAGGCAACGGTGACGGAACTCAAGCGACGCTGACCGGGATCCCCGGTTCCAGTCGCTCCAGCACCTGCACCTGGCGCACTTCGGACTGCGCGCTACCAAGCGCGCCTGAGAGGTCCTCGAATGGGACTGCCAGACATCTCACCAGATCAATTTCTCAGGTGTTGCTGTGTTTCATCGATTCGAGTATTCTTTAAATATGGAATCAACAGATGTCGTACGCGCCCTCGGCGCACTGGCCCAGCCGCTGCGCTTGCAGGTCTTCCGCGCGCTCGTCGTGGTGGGCGATACGGGTCTAACCCCCGGTGCCATCCAGGAAGCGCTCGGCGTAGCCCCCGCGACGCTGTCGTTCCACCTTAAGGAACTGGTCGCTTCGGGACTGGTAACGCAGGAGCGTGTGAGTCGAAATTTGGTCTACCGCGCCGCGTACGCCCAGATGAACGACCTGCTGAGTTACCTCACTGAAAACTGTTGCCAGGGCGCGTCGTGCGCCGTGGAAACGGCTACATCCAGCTGCGACTGCTGAACAAGGAATCTTCATGACATCGAGGGTCTACAACGTGCTGTTCATCTGCACGGGCAACTCTGCACGGTCCATCCTTGCCGAGGGCTTGCTGAACCACCTGGGGCGTGGCCGCTTCCAGGCGTACTCGGCTGGTAGCCATCCCAGGGGCGCAGTCCATCCGCTGGCTCTCAAGGAACTGAGCGAGCTGGGTATCCCGACGGACGGCTTCCGCAGCAAGAGCTGGGAGGAGTTCGCTCAGCCGGGCGCTCCCGAGATGGACTTCGCCTTCACCGTCTGCGACCAGGCTGCTGGCGAGGTTTGCCCCGTGTGGCCCGGTCAGCCGCTGACCGCGCACTGGGGCATGCCGGATCCGGCTGCCGTTGAAGGCAGCGATGACGCGAAGCAGCAAGCCTTCCGCGCCGCGGCGGTCACGATGAAGCGCCGGCTGGAACTGATGATGTCCTTGCCGCTCCAGAGCCTGGACGCCATGGCTATCCACAAGGAAGTCAAAGACATCGGGACGCGCTGAGCCATGACCACCAACGTTCTCATCCTGTGCACCCACAACTCGGCGCGAAGCGTGCTGAGCGAGGGCATGCTGAACCATTGGGCCCAGCGTCTGGGCAAGGACATCAAAGGCTTCAGCGCCGGCAGCGCGCCGAGCGGGCGCATCAATCCGTATGCCCTCCAGGCGCTGGGCGAGGCCGGCATCGACACCAGCGCCTATCGCAGCAAGAGTTGGGAAGAGTTCGTCACCGATGGCGCGCCCGAGATGCGGGTCGTCATCACCGTGTGCGACAGCGCTGCGGCTGAGCAGTGTCCCTACTGGCCCGGCAGCCCCGTCAAGGTTCATTGGGGCTACGCCGACCCGTCGAACGCGCCAGAGGCCGACAAGCCTCAGGCCTTCGAACTGACGCGGCAGGCCATCGGCTACCGGATGCTCCAGCTGGCGCAGTTGCCGCTGAAGACCATGTCCAACGCCGAGCTGCAGCAGGCGCTCGATGCCATCTCGAAGTCCTGAAGCCCGTCCATGACTGCCGCAACTCTCAAGCCGGCCGCCACTGCGGCCAAGCCTGCCATCAGCTTCTTCGAGCGCTATCTCAGCGTCTGGGTTGCCCTTTGCATCGTCGTCGGCGTTGCGCTGGGCCAGTTCTTCCCCGGCGCTTTCAAGGCGATCGCCTCTCTCGAAGTCGCTCAGGTCAACATCCCGGTGGGCCTGCTCATCTGGGTGATGATCGTCCCGATGCTGCTGAAGATCGACTTCGCGGCGCTCGGCCAGGTCAAGGCGCATGCCAGGGGCATCGGTGTCACCCTGTTCATCAACTGGGCGGTGAAGCCGTTCTCGATGGCGCTGCTGGGCTGGATCTTCATCCGCCACCTATTGGCCTCCTGGCTGCCCGCCGATCAGCTCGACAGCTACATCGCCGGCCTCATCCTGCTGGCCGCGGCGCCGTGCACGGCCATGGTCTTCGTTTGGAGCCAGCTCTGCAAGGGAGATCCGTACTTCACTCTGTCGCAGGTGGCTCTCAACGACGCGATCATGATCGCCGCCTTCGCACCCATCGTCGCCTTGCTGCTGGGGCTGTCCTCCATCACGGTGCCGTGGGACACGCTCATGACCTCGGTCGGCCTCTACATCGTCGTGCCCGTCATCCTGTCCCAGCTGTGGCGCAGACAGCTACTCAAGCGTGGTGCCGCGCACTTCCAGGTGGTCGCCACCAAGCTGGGCCCGCTTTCGATTGCTGCACTGCTGCTGACGCTCGTGCTGCTGTTCGCCTTCCAGGGCGATCGCATCATCGAGCAACCGTTGGTCATCGCCCTGCTGGCCGTGCCCATCCTCATCCAGGTCGTGCTGAACTCGGGCCTGGCCTATTGGCTCAATCGCAAGATGGGCGTGCAGCACTGCGTTGCCGGTCCGTCGGCGCTGATCGGCGCGAGCAACTTCTTCGAGCTGGCCGTTGCCACCGCCATCAGCCTCTTCGGATTCCAATCTGGCGCCGCGTTGGCCACCGTGGTCGGCGTGCTGATCGAAGTGCCGGTGATGCTGGCGGTCGTCGCCATCGTGAACCGCTCGCAAGCTTGGTACGAACAAGGAGCGCACCGTGCTTGAGCTGGACCTGACCTTCCCGGCGCTGCAGTCCGACCTCTTCGATGTGCCGGATCAGCGGCGGCTGACGGCGCGCGAACCGTCGAAGCATCGCCCGCGCTTTCTAATGCTGTATGGCTCGCTGCGTAACCGGTCCTACAGTCGTCTCCTGACCTTCGAAGCGGCCCGACTGCTTGAGGCCATGGGGGGCGAGGTGAAGATCTTCGATCCGTCCGGTCTCCCACTGCCCGACGATGCGGCCGACACCCACCCCAAGGTCCAGGAACTGCGCACATTGACCGACTGGTCCGAAGGCATGGTGTGGTGCTCCCCCGAGCGCCATGGCGCGATGACCGGTGTGATGAAGTCGCAGATCGACTGGATCCCGCTCACGTCGGGTGCTGTCCGTCCGACGCAGGGCAAAACGCTGGCGGTGATGCAGGTCTCGGGCGGCTCGCAGAGCTTCAACGCGGTGAACCAGATGCGCGTGCTTGGCCGATGGATGCGGATGCTGACCATCCCCAACCAGTCCTCGGTGGCCAAGGCATACGCGGAGTTCACCGAGGAAGGTCGGATGAAGCCGTCCTCGTACTACGACCGCGTGGTCGACGTCATGGAGGAGCTGTTCAAGTTCACGCTCCTCACGCGCGACTTGGGTGACTACCTGGTCGACCGGTACAGCGAGCGCAAGGAGACGGCCGAGAAGCTGTCCGAGCGGGTCAATCAGAGCGCCATCTGAGCGCGAGTGCGGGGCTGCGGCCCCGTTCTCTTGGTCATCTAGTTGCTATTGACAACCAAAAGAGCGATTTCTAGCATGCGGCCAAATAGTTGCTGTTCACAACGATATGAGCCAAAGCCTATCTGTCGAGCTTCTGCGCGAGGTCACCCGGATGTACACGCGCGCTCAGCGCGTCGTCGCCGACTGCTGCCGCACCACCAACACGCAGTGCCATCTACTGACGGAGCTGGGACGCTCGGGCCCGCTGCCGCTGTCCGAGCTTGGCGTGCGGGTCAGTCTGGAGAAGAGCTGGGTGTCACGTGCGGTGGAGGCCATGGTCGCGCGTGGCTGGGTGACGAAGGAGCCGAACCCCTCCGACGCAAGGAGCTGGCTCGTCACGCTCACCGCCGACGGCGAACACACGGTCCATGAGCTCAACGCCACCCTCGACCGTCACGCCGAAGCCTTGATGGCCAAGCTCAGCGAGCGCGACCGGACCGCTGTCGAGAAGTCACTGCAAATTCTCATGAAGGCGCTGCGCGAGGACGACGCGGCCATGTGCTGCCTGCCGCCTCCAGACGCCAAGGACGACAAATCATGTTGTTGAACGCGAACATCACCCTGCGCCAAGCGAAGCCCACCGACTGGCCCGCGTTGGCCGCGCTGCTCCAGGCCAACAAACTTCCGCTGGACGGCGCGCAAGAGCATCTGCACGCGTACCTGCTCGCGCTGTCCAACGGCGAGGTCGTGGGCAGCGCCGGCGCGGAGATCTATGGACACATTGCGCTGTTGCGCTCGGTCGCGATCTCGCCGGGGCTGCAGAAGCGGGGCGTGGGCAAGGCGCTGGTCGGTCGCTTCCTGGATGAAGCCAGAAGCCGAAGCATCCGCCGCGTCTTCCTGTTGACGGTCACCGCGCCGGAGTACTTCGAGCGATTCGGCTTCCGGCGGCTGGACGCCAAGGAAGCGCCCGAGGCGCTGAAAGCGTCCGCCGAGTTCCGGGGCGCTTGCCCAGCGAGTGCGGCGTTCATGGGCCTGTCGCTCCAGGCTGCCCCAACACCCGAGCCGGGTCTGCCGGTCGCGGTGCTGGGAGCAGGTCCGGTTGGTCTGGCGGCTGCGGCGAAGCTCATCGAGCGCGGCTTGCCATTCGTGGTGCTCGAAGCGGGCCGCGAGGTGGGAAGCAACCTGCAGGAGTACGGTCACGTTCGGCTGTTCTCGCCGTGGCGCTACAACGTCGACGGCTCGATGGCCGCACTTCTCAAGCCCACTGGCTGGACGGCACCCGATCCAGACGGCCTGCCGCTGGCGCGCGACATCGTGGAGCAAGTACTGAGACCGTTCGCACGGCTGCCCGAGGTCGCGGCGGCGCTGCATCTCGGCACGAAGGTGCTGGCGGTGAGCAGGGAGGGCTTCGACAAGGTCAAGAGCACCGGTCGTGACCAAGCCGCCTTCGTGATCCGCGCCCAACGTGGCGACGAGCGCCTTGAATTCCGGGCGCGAGCGGTCATCGATGCGACGGGGACGTGGAGCACGCCCAATCCGCTCGGCGCCAGCGGCTTGCCGGCCATTGGCGAAACCCAGGCCACCTCGCGCATCTTCTATGGTATCCCTGATGTACTGGGTGCGCATCGCCATCGTTATGAGGCCCGGCGCACGCTGGTGGTCGGCGCTGGGCATTCCGCTGCGAACGCGCTGCTTGCGCTGGCTGAGCTTGCCAAGACAGTGCCGGGCGCGAGCCTCGCCTGGGCCGTGCGCTCGCCTGTGCTCACCCGCGTCTTCGGCGGAGGCAATGCCGACGCGCTCCCTGCTCGCGGGCAGCTCGGCGCATCGCTTCGGCGCCTGCGCGATGCCGGACAGCTGGCGTTCTTCGGCGGTCTGCGCATCACCGAGATTCGCGAGCAGGACGATGCGCTGACGGTGATCGGGTTGAGCGCCGACGGCCGACAGGTCCAGGTGGATGGCGTTGATGAAATCATCTGCGCGACCGGCCAGCGCCCCGACCTTTCGCTGACAAGCGAGCTGCGGGTCAAGCTCGATCCCTGGCTGGAATCGACCGAAGCGCTCGGCCCTCTCATTGACCCGAACGTTCACAGCTGCGGGACGGTTCGTCCCCATGGACATCGGGAACTTGCACATCCAGAACCAGCCTTCTACACGCTCGGAGTGAAGAGCTACGGCCGCGCACCGACCTTCCTGATGGCGACGGGCTTCGAGCAGGCGCGATCCGTGGTGGCCGCCATTGCCGGCGACATCGAAGCAGCCGACCGTGTGGAACTCGATCTGCCCGAGACTGGCGTCTGCGGCATTGGCGTGCCAGGCGTCGCTGCGACGGGTGCTGGCTGCTGCGGGGATTCAGCGCCGTCGCCGATTGCGAAGCCGAAGCCCGCGATGGGGAAGGCGGGAGGCTGCGGGCCGTCATCCTGCGGCACAGGAGCAGCGACGCCAAAGCCTCCCGTCTCCCGTTGCTGCCGCTGAGCACACGACGAGCATGAGGCGTTCGAGCACCGTTGTCGCGTTGGGGCTGGCCCAGACCCTGGCCTGGGCCTCGACCTACTACCTGCCGGCCATGCTGGCTGCGCCAATGGCGCGGGATGTGGGCGTCACCGTCCCGACGGTGTTCGCCGCTTTCTCCGCGGCGCTGGTCGTATCGGCACTGCTGGGACCGCAAGCCGGCCGGGCCATCGACCGCGTCGGCGGTCGGCCGGTGCTGATGGCCACCAATCTGGTGTTCGCGCTAGGCCTTGTGCTCCTCGGGCTCGCTTCTGGACCGACCTCGCTGTTCGCCGCATGGGTGATCCTTGGCATTGGGATGGGGAGCGGCCTATACGAGGCCGCCTTCGCGGCTCTCGTTCGACTGTGGGGGAACGACTCCCGCGGCGCCATCACCGGCGTCACGCTCTTCGCCGGATTCGCCAGCACAGTCGGCTGGCCGCTGTCGACCTACCTAGAGGTGCACCATGGATGGCGGGCGGCATGCTTCGTCTGGGCTGCGCTTCATCTTTGCGCCGGGCTTCCGCTGAACGCATTGCTTCCTCGGGTTCGGAAGGGGGCTGAGTCCGCGCAGGGCCCCCCCAACGAAGCACCTGCGCCGGTCGGCGACGAACGGTCGTCCTTGCGCGCTTCGCTGGTGCTCGCATGGGTGTTCGCGACGACCTGGTTCATCAGCACGGCGATGGCGGCTCATCTTCCACGCGTGCTGCAGGCTGGAGGCGCCAGCATTGAGACGGCGGTTCTCGTCGGAGCGCTAATCGGACCGGCCCAGGTTGGGGCAAGACTGCTTGAATTCGGCCTCTTGCGTCGTCTGCATCCGATGCTGTCCGCGAGGCTTGCTTCGGTGATGCATCCGCTTGGGGTCGTATTGCTCGGCGTGCTCGGGATGCCCGCAGCACCGCTTTTCGGGTTACTTCATGGGGCAGGGAACGGTATCTTGACCATCGCCAAGGGGACTCTGCCGTTGGTGGTCTTCGGTCCTGAAGGCTATGGCCATCGACAGGGCGTCATCATGGTTCCGGCACGAGTGGCGCAAGCGCTCGCACCATGGGCCTTTGGCAGCGCGATAGACCATTGGGGGGCAGCAGCCCTGGTGCTGTCGGCCAGCCTTGGTCTTCTGGCATTCGCGAGCTTGTTCCTTCTGTCGCTTCAGCCCCGGACGGCGAACTGAACAACTCGGCGACTCGCAGACCAGCGCTGGCACGGGATTACCCTAGGCGCTTAACCCCATCTACGGCATCGAAAGCGAGGTCACCCCACGGTGGATTCCTGAGCCGCCGTCCCAGCCTCATCGGCCGGCGTCTGGGCCACGGCTGCCAGGACCGGCTCGCCCACCCACAGCGCGATCGCGCTGAAGTTGTCCTGGTCGGGCAGCCGGCGTTCCTCGATCACCGCGCGCATCGCCGCCAGCCAGTCGTCCGGCGAGGCCGCCGCCCGCAGCGTGTCGTGGATCAGCGTGTCACCCGCGCTGCCCCACCAGCCGTCGCTGCACAGCAGGAAGACGTCGCCGTCCTTCAACGGCTGCGGCGAAGTGGTGTGCGGATGCAGGTCGTCCTCGATGCCCAGCGCGGCCACGAGGTGGTTCTTGTGCGGATGGTCCTCCGCCTGCTCGGGCGTCAGCAGGCCGGCCTCGATCAGCATCTGCACCACGCTGTCGTCCTGCGTGATCGTGTCGATGTCGCCGCCGCGGATGCGGTACAGCCGCGAGTCGCCCACGTGCGTCCACAGCGCGAAGTTGCGCTGCGCGTCCACGCACAGCGCCACCAGCGTCGTGTGCATGCGGTCGCGGCCGGTGCCCTCGACGCCGCGACGCACGTCGTCGTGCGCGGCCAGCACCGCGCCGGTCAGCAGCTCGGGGCGCCACGGCAGCGTCGCGTCGCCCAGGCTGGTCTGCATGCGGTGCACGGCCCGGCGCGCAGCCTCCGCGCCGTTGCGGTGGCCGCCGGCACCGTCGGCCAGCACGGCGTACCAGCCGGGGCCGTTCTCGTGCGCCACGATGGCATCCTCGTTGTTGTTGCGCGCGCCTTGTTCGCTGCAGGCGGCAACCCGGATCTTGAGCATGGTGTGAACGACGTGTAGGACAAACGGCGGGGCTCAGGCCCCGCTCTGCTGTGCTTGTTGTTGTGACGGCGAGGACGGCTGGCCGTGCTGGCTCAGGCGTTCGAGCTGATCTTCATAGGCCTCCAGGAAGGCCTTGCCGAACAGCGAGTGGAAGTCCTCCTGCGCCTCGTCCCGGATGGACTCGAAATGCTGCAGGTAGAGCTCCCAGAGCTTGGCCTTGCGGTTCATCGCCAGGACGCTGTCCAGCACCGAGCGGCTGGTGAGCTTGGCCTCCAGCGCCTGGGGCTGGAAGCGCGTCAGCACGCCCTCCAGCGCGGCGCGCGTGCCGGCCATCGTGCCGATGGTGTGGCCGACCAGGTCGCGCATCGCGTCCTGCATCGCCGCGGGGCCCGGCAGGAAACCGCGCACCGGCGGCTGCAGCAGCTGCTCCAGCGCCGATTGCGCATCGGGCGAGAACTTCAGCGGGTTGTTCTCCCGCGAGCGGATCACGGTCACCTGCGCGCGCAGCTCGTGCTTGGTCGCGGCCCGCACGGCCATCATGCGCAGCGCGCCGTCGACCGAGGCGTTGAGCAGGGAACCGATGACGCGCATCAGGTCCGGATTGAGACCCTGCGGCGGCGCGGCCATGCGCACGCCGGCGCCCTCGCAGAAGGCCTGCCACAGCGCGGCGATATCGGCCGCCTGGCCCGGCGCCGCGGGGGCCGTCGGCGCGGCCGACACGGCCGGCGCCGGGATCGCCGGCGCCGGCGGCACGTAGGCCGGCGGCGGAACGGCTGCGAGCGGCGGCGGTGCCACCGGCGGCATCACCGGCGCGGGGATCGGAGCGATCACGGGCGGCAGGACCGCCGCGACGGTGGGGGGCGCAATGGAAGGCGCAATGACTGGCGCGACGGCAGGCGCGACCTGCGCCACGGGCGGCAGGACCGGCGGCGGCGTCCGCACTTCCGGCGGCCGGAAGGCCGAGTTGAGCGCCGGCGTGTGGTCCGGCAGCGCCGGGGTCTGCGGCTCGGTGTTCCTCGCCGGCGCCGCGGCGCCGAACAGCGCCAGCGGGTCCGAGGCTACCGTGTCGCGCAGCGCGTCGCCCGGCTGGGAGGCGCCGGCCATGAAACCGGCCAGCGGATCGCTGCCGCCGGGTTGCAGGCCGAAGAGGTCGTCCAGCGAGCGGTTGTTGTCGCCCGGCACGAGGTCGGCGAAGGCGCCCCCGAAACCGAGGTCGTCGTTGCGTGCCGGCGGTGCGTTCGGCACGGGCGGCGGTGCCAGGTCCAGCCCGCCGAAGGGGTCGAAGGACGACGGGAGGCCGCCAGCACTCGAGGTCGCCGGTGCCGAACGCGACGACGACGGCGGCGAAAACGGCGGCGAAGACGGCGCTGAAACCGGCGGCGCGAACGGATCGAAGTCGTCCGGCAGCAGCATGGGCGCGACCGGCGCGGGCGGCGGCGCCTGGACCGCCGGCGCGGCGAAGGCCGAGACATGCGGCGCCGGCGCGGGCGAGGTATCGAAGACGTCGGTCGACGGCGCGCCGCCGAACAGGTCGGCGAACGGATTGGAACTCGACAGCGCGGCCGGCGCCGGCGCCGGCGAAGGTCCCAGCGTGGCCGGCCGGCTCAGGTCCGGTGCGCGGCGGATGACCGTGGCGCCGCTGTCGGCGTCGGCCTCGCTCTGGACTTCAAGCAGGTAGCCGCCGATCCGGACCTGGTCCAGATGGCGCAGCGGGACGGACTGGCCCTGGCTCACGGCCTGCCCGGACACGGTGATCGGATTGGCGCTGCCGACGTTGCGGATGACATACCCGCCGGCCCCGGCGCTGATCTCGGCCTGCTGGCGGGAGATGTGGCGCTCCGGGTCCGGCAGCGCCATGGTGTTGTTGTCGGCGCGACCGATGGTCCCCCCGGTGGCGTCGAATCGCGCGGTGATGGGCTGCGACAGGGGCAGGTCGTTGAGCGACACCGCGCGCAGGGTGAGGGTCATGGGCTGCCTTTGGGACCTCGGGAGACTGGCATGGGATGTTTGCGTGACAATCGTCTCGCTTCAATGAACGAAAGTCACCTGAGAGGGACTTGTCGCTGTTTCATACTGCACCCCGCTCGAATTCCGACGTGATGCCGATGTCGACCTCTTCCCGTTCAGACACGCCGACCCCCCTGACCCCGACCGCGCAAGCGGCGCGGGATCGTGGTCATTCCGCCCGACCGACCGCGCTGACAGCCGGGACGGCCCTGCTGCTGTGCCTGGCGCTGACGGCCTGCGTCACGCCGAAACCGCCGCCGCCGCCGCCCGAGCCGGTGGTGGCCGCGCCGCCTCCTCCGCCGCCTCCGCCGCCCGAACCCGTGCCGCCGACCGCGGCCGAACAGGCGCTGGCGCAGAAGACCGCCATGCAGTCGATCGAACTGCTGGAAGCCGGCCAGGAAGACCAGGCCCGCAACGAGCTGCAGCGCGCGCTGCAGCTGGACCCGGCCAACAAGCTGGCCAACAACCTGATGCGCCAGATCACGGCGGATCCGGTGGCGCAGCTGGGCCGCGAATCCTTCGCCTACACGGTGCAGTCCAGCGACACGCTGTCGCGGATCGCGGGCCGCTTCATGGGCGACATCTACGCGTTCTACATCCTGGCCCGCTACAACGACATCCGCGTGCCGCGTCAGGTGTCGGGCGGCCAGGTGCTGCGCATCCCCGGCAAGCCGCCGGCGGGTCCGCTGTATCCGCGCCCCTCGGCGAAGCCGGATCCCAAGGCCGCAGCAGCAGCAGCAGCAGCAGCAGCAGCCGCCGCTGCCGCACAGGCGCCGACGCCGCCGGCGACGACGACGGTGGCTGCCGCTCCGACGCCGGCTGCCCCACCGCCGCCGCCGCCGGAGCTCACGCCCGGCGAGAAGGCGATGCGCGCCGGCGACGCGCATGAGCGCGCCGGCCGTTTCGACAAGGCGCTGGAGGAATACCGCCGCGCCGAGGCCGCCGACCAGCCGGGCGCCGGCGCGAAGATCGAGGCCGTGCGCAAGAAGCAGATCGCCAAGGCCACGCTGACCGCGCGCACCGCGTTCGCCAAGCAGGACCTGGCCGGCGCGATCAAGGGGTGGGACAACGTCCTGCAGCTCGATCCGGACAACGAACTGGCCAAGCTGGAACGTCAGAAAGCCGTCACGCTGAAGGCGAAAGCGGATCAGTTGAAGTGACCGGTCGGACATGACCGCACGCGAAGAGGCGCCCAAGGCGCCTCTTCGCTTTTCGAGCGCCCCCATGGACGTCCGCAGCCCTCGCAACTTCGCCATCGACTGCCTGCGCGGCGTGGCCATCCTGCTGGTCGTCGTGCACCATCTGGCGCTGCCGTTCCGGCTGCCGCTTTCGCCCAGCCTGCTCGGGCCCTGGGTGCCCAAGCGCCTCATCGACGCCGTCAGCTTCAACGGCTACGAGGCGGTCTTCATGTTCTTCGTGATCTCGGGCTTCCTGATCACGACCCGCCTCCTCGAGCGCGACGGCGATCTGCGGCGTGTCCGGCTGGGCGCCTTCTACGTCGCCCGCGCGCGCCGGATCCTGCCGCTGCTGCTGGTCGTGCTGGCCGTGCTCACGCTGCTGGCCGCGCTCGGCGTCCCTGAGTTCGCACCCTCGCCCCGACAGTCGATCGGCGGACTGCTGGGCTCGGCGCTGACCTTCACCTTCAACTGGTATGAAGGCCGCACCGGCTGGGCGCCAGCCGCCTGGGACGTGCTGTGGTCCTTGTCGATCGAGGAGGTCTTCTACGTCGCCTTCCCGCTCTTGGGTCTCGCCTTGCCGCGCCGTTGGCTCGTCGTGGCGCTCGCGGTGCTGGCGCTGAGCCTGCTGCCCTTGCGTTCGCTGGTGCCGATCGTCAACGAGGTCTGGTGGGAAAAAGCCTATCTGCCCGGCATGTCCGCCATCGCCTGGGGCGTGCTGGCCGCCCTCGCCGCCCGGCGCTGGCAACCGGCGCCGCGCGACGCGCGGGCGCTCGCGATCTTCGGCGGCTTCTGCGTGCTGCTGGTGATCGGCTGGGGAGACCTCGTCCACCGCCACCTCTTCAAGAGCGGCATGTACGGCCTGTGCCTGGGCACCTGCGCGATGCTGGTCGCGTTCCGGGTCCCTGCGCCGGCGCCTCGCCGGGGCCTGGGCTGGCTGGCGCGCATGGGGCGGCTCAGCTACGAGCTCTACCTGACGCACATGTTCGTCGTGCTGGCGACGGTGGCGCTGTATCGCGCGTGGATCGGGTCCTCGCAGGCGTGGACTTTCGTCGTCTACCTGCCCGCGGTCGTCGTCAGCGTCGGACTCGCGCTGGGACTGGAACGCCTGATGCATCGCCTCGACGCCTTGGCGGCCTGGGCGCGGTCGAACGCTCGCAGGGACGCCGGCATCGCGCGCACCCACTGAACCCGCCCCCGCCGGAAAAGCTGTATATTCATACAGTATTCAATCTTCCCGGCCGTTCATGGACCTCACCCGCAAGCTCGCCATCCTGGCGGACGCCGCCAAGTACGACGCCTCCTGCGCCTCGAGCGGCACCGACCAGCGCGATTCCCGCGGCGGCGCCGGCATGGGGTCGACCGAAGGCATGGGCATCTGCCACAGCTACGCGCCGGACGGCCGCTGCATCTCGCTGCTGAAGATCCTGCTCACCAACCATTGCCAGTACGACTGCCTGTACTGCGTGAACCGGTCGTCGAGCAACGTCGCGCGGGCGAAGTTCAGCGCCGAGGAAGTGGTCGCGCTGACGCTGGACTTCTACCGCCGCAACACCATCGAGGGGCTCTTCCTCAGCAGCGGCATCATCAAGAGTCCGGACTTCACGATGGAGCAGGTGGTGCGCGTCGCGCAGATGCTGCGCGAGGACCACGACTTCCGCGGCTACATCCACCTGAAGACCATCCCCGATGCCAGCGAGGAACTGCTGCAGCGGGCCGGCCGCTACGCGGACCGGCTCAGCATCAACGTGGAACTGCCCACCGACGACGGCCTGAAGGCGCTGGCGCCAGAGAAGGACACCATCGCCATCCATCGATCGATGGGCCGGCTGAAGCTGCACATCGACGATGCGAAGGCGGCGCATCGGGCGGTGGCCGAGGCGCCGATCCGCGTGCTGCCCGGCGCCGCGGCGCGCCCGGCGAGACCGCCCCGCTTCGCTCCCGCGGGCCAGAGCACCCAGATGATCGTCGGCGCCGACGCCAGCGACGATCGCAGCATCCTGCGAAGCAGCGCCGCACTGTATGGGCGCTTCCGGATGCGGCGCGTCTACTACTCCGCCTTCAGCCCGATCCCCGATGCCGCGCGGGCCCTGCCGCTGCAGGCGCCGCCGCTGGTGCGCGAGCACCGGCTCTACCAGGCCGACTGGCTGATGCGCTTCTACGGCTTCGATCACGAGGAGATCGTCGACGACGGGACGGGCCTGCTGCGTCTCGACGTCGATCCCAAGCACGCCTGGGCGCTGGCCCATCCGGAGCGCTTTCCGGTGGATCTCAACCAGGCGCCGCGCGAGCTGCTGCTGCGGGTCCCGGGGCTGGGCGTGGGCTCGGTCGACAAGCTGCTCGCCGCGCGCGTTGCGCGTCGCCTCCGGGCCGAGGACCTGCGGCAGTTGAAGCTGCCCACGCGCAAGGTGCTCCCTTTCGTGGTCGTCGACGGCCACCGGCCCAGTGCGACAGCGGCGTCCACGGTCTTTGGTGCGGCGACGCGCGGTCCGGCGGGGATCGCCGCGCCGGCGATGTCGGCGCAGTCCGCGATACCCGCGATGCCCGAGCCGACGCCCGTGCCGATGCAGATGGGCCTGTTCTGATGATCCGCGTCCGCCTCGACGGCCCCATCGACATCGACGGTTTCCGCCGGGCGGCGAAACGGCTGATGGCTGGCGGCGTCGCCCCCGACGACGTCGCGTGGAGCACCGGCGACGACGTCGGCGACCTCTGGGCCGACGACTCCCTCGAGGGCGCAGCCGGCGAGCCCGGGCCGACGGCGGCGGCGCCCTCGGCGTTCACCGTGCCCGCGGCGTTCCTGTCTCTGTGCCGCTCCGCCCTGCTCCACGCCGAGCCCCAGCGCTTCACGCTGCTGTACCGCATGCTGGTCCGCCTGAAGACCGAGCCGGGCTATTGGCGCGACACGCTGGACCCGGATCGCCGCCGCGCGGAGCGCCTCGAACGCGAGGTGCGGCATGAGATCCACAAGACGCACGCCTTCGTCCGTTTCGTGCCCGTCGAGGATGACGACGGCGAGCGCCTGGTCGCGTGGTTCGAGCCGACGCATCACACGCTCGAAGCCGCCGCGCCCTTCTTCGCCCGACGCTTCGCGAACCTGCGATGGGCGATCCTTTCGCCCCGTTGCTCGGTCTCCTGGGACGGCGTGACCCTGCGCAGCGGTCCCGGCGGCCGGCGTGAGGACGCGCCCCCGCAGGACGCGGGCGCGGACCTCTGGTTGACCTACTACCGCAGCATCTTCAACCCGGCGCGGCTGAAGGTCGCGATGATGGAACGCGAGATGCCGCGCCGCTACTGGGCCAACCTGCCGGAAGCCGCGCTGATCGAGCCGCTCATCGCGCAGGCGGGGGACCGCGTTCAGACCATGCTGGCCGCCGGTCCGACTGCGCCGCGCCGCATCCGCGAGATCGATCGTCCCCGCCCTGCCAGCATGGCCAAGCCGGCCAATCCGGCCAGCAGCATCACCCAGGTCGACGGCTCCGGCGCGGGCGACGGCACCGCGGACAGCGCGTAGTTGAAGCCCGACGCCGAGGTCACCGAGTAGTCGACCACGCGGCCGTACCAGTCGGTCACCTGCGAGATCCCGCCCCAGTAGATCGTCGGCGCATCGGCGGACATCGTCCCCGTCGCCGCGGGCCCGGCCGCGTTCAGGCGGCTGTTCATCTCCAGGTAGAAATCCATGTCCATCGCACGGCCCGCCGTGATCGCGGCCGCGAAGGTGTAGACCGCGTAGACGTTCCCGATCGCGCCGACGTTCCAGTGGCTGGCGGTCGCGACGCTGCCATCGTGGGCCAGGGTGGTCGTGCTGTCCCAGCTGGTGGTGTAGAACCCGTCGAGCTGGTGGACGAAGGTCCAGTCCAGCGTCCCCGCCGGCGCGCCGCCGTCCGGGCCGCCGGCACCGCTGGCGCCCGGCTTCATCGATGCCGACGTACCGCCCGCGATCACGATGTTGTAGTGGATGACCAGCGCGTCGTCGAAGCCGCCGTCGTTGCGGCTGAAGGTCAGTGCATCGGTCTGGTAGGCCGACAGCGAGGCCGACGACGAGCCGCTCCCCGACACGCTGGCCGCGAGGCTGCCCGACAGATGCCCGGGGCCGAGTCGCGTCGACGCCGACGTCGCCGACCGGAAGGCGTCGCCCGACGCATCGATGCCGCTGTCGCTCGCCGAGGCGTTCAGCCAACCCGGGTCGCCGCCGTTCGACCGGCCATCGGCGGCATTGCCGGCCCGCACGTCGATCTGCTGCATCGGACCGCCAGGAGGATTGAATTGCGCCCAGGCGCCGGGAACGGCCGCGACAAGGACTGCGGCAAGGAGAAGCGGTTTCATGGAAGAGCTGCCTTGGAAGACGTGCCGAGCACGAGAAGGACAGCGCGAGCAAACGAGGCGCCCATGACGGGTCGGCGGCTGTCCCGCAGTCAGGGGGCGCCCAAGGGGGCTGAAGGAAGCCGACCGGCGGGGCGCCGCGTCGAGGACAAGAACGCCGCTTGCCCGTCCTCTCCATTCGCACCACACGGACCTCGCGGACCTCGCGGACCACGCGGACTACCCAGACCCCCTGGATTCCCTCGATCATCCGGACGACTTCTTCCCGACGCCGTCCTCTCGACGCTTTCAAGGAGACCCCCATGGAAACGCAGGAACTGCATCGCGGCCGCCTCATCGACCACCTCCACCTCGTCGTGCGGGACCTGGCCGCGAGCCGCAGGTTCTACGAAGCGATCCTGCCGCCGCTGGGCGTGCCGATCGGCGGCTCCGGCGACGACTACTTCTGGGCCGACGAGCTGTTCGTGTCGACGGCGGACAGCCAGTCCGCGCAGGGACACCTGACCGGGCGTCATCACCTGGCCTTCCAGGCCAGGGACCGCGCGGCGGTGGACGCCTTCCACCAGACCGCGCTGGCCAACGGCGGCACCGACAACGGCGCGCCCGGCGAGCGGCCTTACCACCCCGGCTACTACGCGGCGTTCGTGCTCGACCCCGACGGCAACAACATCGAGGCCGTCTTCCACGGCGAGGCCAGGCGCAGCGCGGATTCGGTCAAGGTGACGTTCTGAGCGCGCCGGCCGTCACTTCGTGTCGACCTTGTTCTTCGCCGTCGCCGCCGCAGGTGCGGGGGCGGCGGACTTCGCCGCGGGTGCCGGCGCGGCGGACTTCGCCGCGGCTGCCGGCGCGGCGGACTTCGCCGCAGGTGCAGGCGCGGCGGACTTCGCCGCCGATTCGTCGATCAGCTGCCGCATCATGGCCGTCGCCCGCGCGTTCTTCGGGTCCACCCGCAGACACTTCTGCAGCACCATGATCGCGCCGGACTTGTCGATCACCGCGAGCTTCTCGGCCTTGCGCACGTAGAGGTCGGCCAGCAGGCGTTTCGCCGACGGATCGTTGCGGTCCTGGGGCGCGCGCTTCTCCAGCAGGCGGATCGGTTCGTCCACCTCGCCCTGCGCGGACAGCATCGCGATGTGTTCCAGCTCGTTGCGGTCCGGTCCCGCGGCCGCGGCTGCCGTCGCCGCGTTCGCGGCGGCCGGGGTCGGCTCTTTCGCCGTCGCTCCCGAGCTTGAAGCCTGCGCCTTGGCCGGGGCTGCCGGCTTCGCCGCGACCGGCGCCGGCGAGGCCTTGCGCAGCGTCACGCGTGCCGGCTTGCCGAGGTAGCTCTTCTGGTTGCGCTCCTTCTCGAGCGCGCGCAGCGCATCGGCGGCAGCCTCGTTGTCGGGCTGCAGCGCGAGCGCGCCCAGGTACTGCGTGGTCGCGCCGTCCAGGTCGCCGCGCCTGTGCGCGGCCTTGGCCCTGTCCAGGCGCTCGGCCACGCCGCTGTCGATCTGCTGGCGCGTCGCGGCCAGGCCGTCGCGGTAGGTGGCGTTGTCCGGGCGCAGCACCGTCAGCGCCTCCCAGGTCCAGGCGGCGTCGGCCAGTTGGCCGTCCTTCACCTGCTCCTGCGCGCGCTGGAGCTGCGCCAACTCGAACGCCGACGGCGGACTGCCCGCGCCGCCGTCCGGATGGCGCAGCGCGCTGGGGCCGCCGGTACAGGCCGCCAGCGCGGCGGCCATCACCAGGGCCAGTGCAACGGCCGCCCTCATGGGGCCGGCCCGATGCGTCGGCTGGTCTGCAGCCGGGCCTTGAAGGCCTCGAGGTCGTGGTCGCCGAAGATCATCGTGCGGCGCAGCATCAGCGGCTGCGCATAGAAGGCGTTGCCGCCCGGGTTGACGGTCACCGCCAGCGTGTACTTCTGACGCGTCAGCGCGTCCAATACCTGCTCGTTGGCGTCGCCGTAGGGATAGGCGTAGTGGCGCACCTGGCCCGCCGTGCCGAGCTTCTGCTCGATCAGGTCGCGCGGGCCCGCGGTCTCGCTGTCGAGGTTGCGCTTGTAGCGATCCTCGTTCTCGCCGCTCGTGCGCTCGATCAGGTTGCGGTGCGTCTTCGAGTGCGACTGGATGTCCATCAAGCCCGAAGCCTGCATTTCCGCCAGCTGCGACCAGCTCACCGCGTCGCCGCCCGCGCCGACGAAGTCGGTGTAGACGAACATCGTCGCCGGCAGGCCGAGCTTGCGCAGCACCGGGTAGGCGAGCTTGTAGACCGACTCGTAGCCGTCGTCGAAGGTGATCACCACGGCCTTGGGCGGCAGCGGCTCCTTGCCGTCGAGGTAACCGGCGAGCTGCGACAGCTTGACCACGCGGTAGTCGTTCTTCGCCAGCCACTCCATCTGCGCGGCGAAGTTGCCCTGCGACACGGCCATCTTGCCGCCCACCGTGCCAAGCCGGTGGTAGCAGAGGATGGGCACCGTCTGCAGCTGGCCCGAGCGCACGCCCAGCGGGCTCATCGGCTTGAGCGGCACGATCAGCGGCTGGCCGGGCTCGGCCTTGGTCGCGCCGCTGTTGGCCTCGCTGATCTGCCACTCGCGGTCTTCGCTGCCCAGCAGCCGGCTGGCGATGCCGCGCAGCGATTCGCCGGCCACCGGCACGTAGATCAGCAGCCGGTCGCTGCGCGCGATGACCTCGCCGTTCGCGGTCGTCGAGGGCGCCTTCGCGGGCGCGGGCTCGTTGAGCGGCGGCGTCGCGGTCGGCGGCGCGACGCAACCGGTCAGCGCGAGCACCGCGGCCGCGGCGGCCATGAGAGCGCCGCCCAGCATGGGACTGCGCGGATTGACGCCCTCTCCCGCTTGCGGGAGGGGGTGGGGGTGAGGGCCAGCGGCCGGCGAAGTACCGTCGTCAGTCATGAATCCACTCGACACGGACATCAGGCGGCTCCCGGCGTGGACGGCGGAATGGGCGGCGCGGGCTGCGTCTGCTCATCGGACGGCGCGGCCGAATCCGGCGCCTTCGGCTCGGGCTCGGAGTCCTGCGCGGCCTGCGCGGCCTGCTGCCGCGCCGCCGCCAGCGCACCGGACTTGCGTCCGATCGTCGTCGGCGCTTCCGCCTTGGCGGCGGAGGCCGCCAGCGCCTGCTTGTCCTGCAGCGCCTGCGCCATGCGGTCGAAGGCGGCATAGAGCAGGCCGAATTCGTCCTTGCGCTGCTCGCGGATGCGGAAGTCGACGCGGCCGCGGCCGATCTCGTCGAGCGCCTCCACGACCAGCTTGATGGGCCGCGAGAACCAGTTGGCGACGAAGAACATCGCGATCGCGACGGCCAGCACCGTCGTCACCGCGAGCACCGCCATCAGCGTGCGCGACAGCCGCGCGACGCTCTCGAGCGGACGCTCGGGCAGGCCCAGCGCGACGCGCCCGACGGTCTTGTCCTGGAAGGTGATCGGCGAGTCGAAGCCCAGGATCGCCGCGCCGCCGGCCGCGTGATACCGCGTGCGCTTGACGGCGCCCTGCTCGCCCAGCGTCTCGCCCGGCGGCGCCTGGTAGGGCTTGCCGACGGTCTCGGGCAGGCTAGAAGCCGCCACCACGCCGGCGCGGTCGACGACGGTGACGCTCTCGAAGTCGCCCGTCTTCATGATCTCCTGCAGCGACACGTCGACGGAGACCCAGTCCTCGCCCAGCGCGGCGGTGGCGTTCTGCGCGGCGATGAAGCGCGACAGCGCGGTGCCGTAATCGGCCACCTGCTGCATCAGCGCGGCGTTCTGGCGCTGGCTGATGATGGAGCCGCTCACCGCCATCACGATGGCGACGATGCCGGCCATCATCGCCGCCCACTTCACGCGCAGCGGGATCAGCTTGGCGCGGCCCTTGTTGCGCGCCTCCTCGTCGATCTCATTGAGCACCTTGACCAGCGCCTCGGCCAGTTCGGCGCCGGTCTGGAAGCGGTTCTCCGGCGCCTTGGCCAGGCAGCGGTCGACGACGCGGCGCAGCGAGGCCGGGATCTCCGGGCGCAGCTTGTTCAGCGGCGTCGGGTCGTCCTTGGCGATCTTGAGCGCCAGGTTCACGACGCTGTCGCCGGTGAACGGACGCACGCCGGTGAGCATCTGGTACAGCACGATGCCGACCGAGAACAGGTCCGAGCGGCCGTCGATCTTCTCGCCGTTCATCTGCTCGGGGGCCATGTATTGCGGCGTGCCGAGCACGTCGCCGACGCGGGTGCGCTGCTCCCCCTTGGTCGACTCCATGTGGGCGATGCCGAAGTCCATCACCTTGATGTCGAGCGTGCCGCGCACGCGGGCGATGTTGCCGGGCTTGATGTCGCGGTGGACGATGCCGCGCTTGTGCGCGTAGTCCAGCGCGCGGGCCAGCTGGATGGCCATCACGACGGTGTCGCGGATGGGCAGCGGCGCGCCGGGTTCGAGCAGGTCGGCCAGCGGTTCGCCGTCCAGCAGCTCCATGGCCATGTAGGGCCGGCCGTCGACCTCGCCCACGTCGTGCACGGTGACGATGTTGGGATGCGACAGGCTGCCGGAGGCGCGCGCCTCGCGCAGGAAGCGGGCGTGGTATTCCTCGTCCTCGCACAGCGAGGCGTGCAGGAACTTGATGGCCACGTCCCGGCCGATGCTGGGATCGTGGGCCTTGAACACGCTGGCCATCCCGCCGCGTCCGATGCGGTCCAGCACCTGGAAGCGGCCGACCTGGCGCACCGGGGCCTCGTTGCTGGCGACCTTGGCGGCGAGCGTGCCGCCCGGCAAGGTGCCCGTGGCCGGGCGGCGTTCGGGCTCGGGGGGCATGGCGCGCAATGCCGCCACCGCGGCGGCGGCATCGGGATCGAGGACGGTCTCGGCGAATTCGGACGCACCGAATTCGGATTCCTCGTCATCGGCCACGGGCGGTGCGACCGGTGGCGCCGAGACCACGGGCGAGGCTGCCGGAGCGGCCGCTGCAGGCGACGGGGTCACCACGGGCGCCGGTGGCGCCACGGGCGCTTGGGCGACCGGCTCGACGGCGGGCGGCTTCGCGACGATGGGCTTGGCGGCCGGGACGATCACGGTCTCGTTGCCGGTCGCTGCGGACGATGGCAACGAGGCAGCCGGCGTCGCGGGCGCCGAGGGAGCGGCAGGCGGCGCGGTCCTGGCGGCGGGCGGCAGGGCCGCCGCGGAAACGATCACCGTTTCATTGCCCGAGGGCTCGATGTCGTCGAGCGACCTGGCGACTGCGGGGGGCTCGACAGGCGCGGCGGGTGGAGCGGGCTGGGTG
>CAMPJJ010000029.1 GCA_946886855.1 uncultured Roseateles sp.
GTCCCCCCTCCCCGCCCGCGGCCCGGCCGCGCATCGCCGGCCCGACCTCCCGGCTCACCCGCGAGCACCGGCTGGAGCGGCTGACCCGCCTGCAGATGACGCTCGCCGAAGCGCACGCGGACGCCGAGCAGCGCGAGCGCGAGCGCGTCGCGCAGCTGCTCCATGACCAGGTGGGCGGCGTGATCGTGCGGCTGCGGCTGGCCTTCGGGGAGTGGAGCCACGCCCGGGCCGAGCCCGCCTGCACCGACCCGGCGCTGGCGCAGATGACCGCCCTGCTGGGCGAGCTGTCGCGGACGGTCCGGACGCTGACCTTCGCGCTCGCGCCGCCGGACTGGCACGGCGACCTGCTGGCGGCGCTGGAGGCGCTGGCGGCGGAGCTGGGGCTGCTCGGGCCGCTGGCGGTCCACATCGACGGCAGCGCGATGGCGGCGCCGGGCACGCCCGAGATTCCCGCCGTGCAACGGGCGGTGGCCTGCCGCGTGGTGCGGGAGCTCTGCCTGAACGTGCAGAAGCACGCCTCGGCCTCGCGCGTCGAGATCGTGCCCAAGATCGAGGCCGGCTGGCTGAGCGTGCGGGTGCGCGACGACGGCCGCGGTTTCGAGACCCGCGGGATCGACGCCGACGCGCGCGGCCTGGGCCTGGGCGGCGCGCGGGCGCAGCTGCAGTCGCTGGGCGGCGCGCTGGTGCTGCGCTCGGAGCCCGGCCGCGGCACCTGCGCCACCTTGCTGATCCCGCTGGATCCCGACGCCCTCCCCAGAGAGTGCGCGTGATCCGGCGTTCCGACTGGCATCCACTTTCAGGGAGATTCCGATGACCCTTCGCATCGTCCTGGCGGACGACCACCAACTCGTGCGCGAAGGCCTGCGCGCGCTCCTGTCCCGCGATTCGGGGCTGGACGTCGTCGGGCTGGCCGAGGACGGGGCCGCCGCCGTCAAGCTCGTCCGCCACCTGCAGCCCGACCTGCTGATCACGGACATCGCCATGCCCGGCCTGAACGGCATCGAGGCGACGCGGCGCGTGCGCGCCCACCATCCGTCGGTGCAGGCGATCTGCCTGTCGATGCACGGCGACCAGCGCAGCGTGGTCACCGCCTTGCAGGCGGGCGCGTCGGGGTATGTGCTCAAGGATGCGTCGAGCGAGGAGCTGCTGCGCGCGGTGCGCGACGTGGCGGGCGGACGCATCTACCTGAGCCCGGGGCTGATGGGCGGCCTGGTGGATGAGATCCGCACGCGGCACCGGCTGCCGGAGACGGGCACGCCGATCCCGGCGGGTCCGGCGCTGACGGCGCGGGAGCGGGAGATCGTCCAGCTCTTCGCGGAGGACCTGAGCACGCAGGAGATCGCGGACCGCCTGAAGCTGAGTGCGAAGACGGTGGCGACGCACCGGGAGAACGTGACGCGCAAGCTGGGGGTGCGCGGGGTGGCGGGGATGACGCGGTATGCGCTGAGCGAAGGCCTGAGCGAAGGGAGCGCGCCATGCCGCTGATCGTCTACGACGCGCCGAACTGGGTGCTGGGGCTGGGGCTGGTCCTCGTCTGGGTGGCGATCGGGCTGGGCGCGCAGGCGGTGTTCCCAAGGCGCTGGCGCGAGCGGGCGACGGAGTCGGATCGCAACGTGGCGCTCGCGTCGCTGGGGGTGATCGCGACCATCAACTCGCTGCTGCTGGCGTTCTCGGCGGTGTCGGTGTGGGACTCGTTCAGCGCGGCAGAACAGGCGGTGAGCCACGAGGCGACGGCGATCGCGCAGCTGGCCCGGTCGCTGGCGGTCTATGGGACGCCGGAGGCCAGGCTGGCGCGGGAACGGTTGCGCGGGTATGGGCGGAGCGTGATCGGGAAGGAGTGGTCGGCGATGCAGCGCGAGCAGCCGAGTCAGCCGACGCTGGACGCCTTCGATGACGTCTATCGGACGCTGGGGGATCTGCGGCCGACGAGCGCGGCGGAGACCGTGCTGGTCCAGCAGATGTGGGGCGAGGCGAACGACCTGCTGACGCAGCGCCGCGCAAGGCTGCAAGCCAGCGACGGGAAGGTGCCGACGACGTTGTGGGTGGTGGTGCTGGTGAGCTCGCTGCTCACGCTCGCGCCCGTGGCGGTGCTGCCGGTGACGGCGTGCAGCCGGAGCGCGATCGTGGTGCTCGCATTGGCACTCGGCCTCGTCTTCCATTTCGTCGCCGCGATGGACCGGCCCTTCCTCGGCGCGGAACGCGTGACCGCGGAACCCATCGAGAGCGCGCTCGCCAACATGCAGCGGTGGGATGCGAGGAGCGTGGCGGCGGTGGGAAGGTAGCGGTCGGCGGGATCAGCGCCACCGGCTCGACAGCGCTCACGCCATGAGCCACTGCTAGGATGACCTCGCGTTCAAAGGCGACTCTGAGGAGACCACAGTGGCACGTACTTGCACCCACCAGGACAGCATTCGAACGGTGATTCCCAGCGCGCGAGGCTGCGAGGAGTGCCTCAAGATCGGCGGCGAATGGGTGCATCTCCGCATCTGCCGCACCTGTGGGCACGTCGGATGCTGCGATGACTCGCCCCATCGGCATGCACGAGCCCACTACACCGCGACCCAGCACCCCATCATCGAAGGCTACGACCCGCCAGAGGGATGGGGATGGTGCTTTGTCGACAAGACGATGGTGGACCTGGGCGCGGACACGACCCCGCAGGATGGCCCGATTCCGAAGTACCTGTAGCTGAAAGGACCCGCCGACTTCAGCACAGGAACGAGGGAATCAACCGTGACCGCCCACCTCGACTTCGACCTGCTCCGCAGCCTCGTCGCCGTCGCCGAGACCGGCGCGCTCAGCAAGGCCGCCGAACGCGTCGGCCGCACGCAGTCGGCGCTGAGCATGCAGATGCAGCGGCTCGAGGACGTCGCGGGTCAGCCGTTGCTGCACCGGAGCGCGCGAGGCGTGACGCTGACCACCGCCGGCGAACGGCTGCTGGCCCACGCGCGCGAGCTGACGCGCCACCACGACGAGGCGCTCGCCGAACTGCGCGGCGGGGACGTCTCCGGCGTGCTGCGCTTCAGTTGCCCCGAAGACTACGCCGTCGTCTTCCTGCCGCATCTGCTCCAGGGTTTCGCCAGCCTGCATCCGCGCGTCCAACTCGAAGTCGTCTGTGCGCCGACGCCCCGGTTGCTCGAACTGCTGTCGCGCCACGCGGTCGACCTGGCCCTCGTGTCGGTGGAGAACAGTGAGGACGAGGACGTCATCCGCCGCGAGCCGCTGGTCTGGGTCGGCCAGCGCGGCTCGGCGGTCGCCGGCATGACGCCGCTGCCGCTCGCGCTGGGCGCGCAGGATGCGCTGGACCACGTGCTCGCCCGACGGGCGCTCGAAGCCGTCGGACGGGAGTTCCGGCTCGCCTACGCGAGCAGCAGCCTGGCGGGTCTCATCGGCATGGCGCGCTCCGGGCTGGCAGTGACCGTGCTCACGCGGACGGCGGTGCCCGATGACCTGGAGATCCTCGGCGAGGACAGCGGCCTGCCGCCGCTGCCGGACATCGGCGTGACGCTCGCGGTCGACCGCGAGCGGCCCTCGCCGCTGACGGCCGCCTTTGCGGCGCACGTCCGCAAGGTCCTGCCCGCCGCCTAGGCGACGCCTGAGCGACACCAAAGCAACGCTCAAGCGGGGCATCCTGGCGACGCCCTGGCGACGCCCTGGCGACGCCCTGGCGACACCCAGGCGAGCGCCAGTCGACCGCCAGGCGAAGCCTGACCCCGCTGACGATTCGCGATGCTGATGCCAGCCATCAGCACTACTCGCTACCCCAGCGGGCCGGATCTCCGTAGGCTCATGCCCGTCACGAGTCGAAGGAAGCCGCCATGTCACGCAACGCCGATCCCACGTTCTGGGCCCGTTCCCGCCAGCATCTGATCCGCTACGGCGGCAGCTTCGAGCCACTCATCATCGAGCGTGCCCGGGGCAGCTTCGTCCACGACGCCGACGGGCGCGCGATCCTCGACTTCACCTCGGGACAGATGAGCTCGCTGCTGGGGCACGGGCATCCGGAAATCGCCACGGTGATCGCCGAGCACGCGGCCAACCTGGACCACCTCTTCAGCGGCATGCTCAGCCGCCCGGTGGTGGACCTGGCGACGAAGCTGGCCGAAGTCGCGCCGGCGGGCCTCGAGCGCAGCCTGCTGCTGAGCACCGGCGCCGAGGCCAACGAGGCGGCGCTCAAGCTCGCCAAGCTCTACACCGGCAAGTACGAGGTGGTCGGCTTCGCGCAGTCATGGCACGGCATGACCGGCGCGGCGGCGTCGGCCACCTACTGCGCGGGCCGCAAGGGCTACGGGCCTGCGTCGGTCGGATCCTTCGCGATCCCGGCGCCCAATCCCTACCGGCCGCGCTTCGGCGGCGCCGAGGACTGGCAGGCCGAGCTGGACTACGCCTTCGACCTGATCGATCGCCAGTCCAGCGGCAACCTCGCGGCGTTCATCGCCGAGCCCATCCTGAGCTCCGGCGGCCTGATCGACCTCCCCGTGGGCTACCTGCGCGCGCTGCAGGCGAAGTGCCGCGAGCGCGGCATGCTGCTGATCCTCGACGAGGCGCAGACGGGCGTCGGACGCACCGGGATGATGTTCGCGTGCGAGCGCGACGGCGTCGCGCCGGACATCCTGACGCTGTCCAAGACGCTGGGCGCGGGCATTCCGCTGTCCGCGGTGATGACGACCGCGGAGATCGAGGAGCGCTGCCATGAGCGCGGCTTCCTGTTCTACACGACGCACGTCTCCGACCCGCTGCCCGCCGCGGTGGGCCTCAAGGTGCTGGAGATCGTCGAGCGCGACGGCCTGGTCGAGCGCGCGCGGGTTGCGGGCGCGCGGCTGGAGACCGGCCTGCGCGCGCTGCAGCGGGAGTTCGACTGCATCGGCGACGTCCGCGGCCGCGGTCTGCTGCTGGGCGTGGAGATCGTGCGCAGCCAGGCGGGCAAGGAAGCGGCGCCCGAGCTCGGCGCGGCCATCACCCGCGCCTGCATGGCCCACGGCCTGAGCATGAACATCGTGCAGCTGCCGCTGATGGGCGGCGTGTTCCGGATCGCCCCGCCGCTGACGGTCAGCGACGAGGAGATCGACCTGGGGCTGTCGCTGCTGAAGCGGGCGATCGAGGACGTCGTCTGAGGCATCGGCGCACTCGGCGTCTCGGCGCGCTCGGCGTCTCGGCGTCTCGGCGCGCTCTGCGCCGCAGCGCTGGCCTCACTGCGCCGTGAGCTTCACCTTCCAATGCCGCGCGGCCAACACGTCCTCCATGCCGGCCGGGACGGTCTTGGGGGGCGTGTTGCGGGCGCGACCCTCCATGGTCTTGCCGTCCATGGACACGCGCAAGGTGTAGAACAGGCCGGAGTCGAACCGCACGTAGACGACACCGTCGCGCGCTTCCCAGGTGCCGTTGGACGTGCTGCGCGACGTGCTGAGCAGCGACACGCCATTCGGCTGCAGGAACATCGTCGAGCCCTTGTCCATCGACCACTTCGTGTTCTCGACGACGAAGCCCGTGTTGGCCGGTCCCGCCGGCGCCTTCACGAATTCGCCGTCCATCGGCCAGAAGGCGCGCGCCACGGGAATCGCCAACTGCCGACGGCCAGCGCGGCGGCGCGGGAGCGGGGAAGCGTCAGGAGGCGTGTCATGCGAGCAGTCCGGCTTCCTTGAAGGTGCTCATCAAGGCGTCGGTGAAGTTGTCGACGAAGCTGTTGTCCGGATCGGGAATGTAGATGCCGGCCATGTGCCAGCCGCTGCGGCTGTCGATGTCGCAGACGTAGAGGTTCTTGCGTTGGGCGTCCTGCACCAAGACGCGGATCACGATGCCGCAGTTGGCGCCGGTGGCGTCGAAGTCGCCGGACAGCGGCAGCAGCACCAGCGTGTGGGTGGACCCGAAGGTGACGCCGCGCTGCAGCAGTAGGTCGGTGGTCTTGGGCACGCACTGGGCGCTGAACAGCTTGATCAGCTTGCCCATGTAGGTCTTGGCGCGCTCGCTGTCGTAGTTGGACGGGCGCTTCTCGACCGCGTACTGGTTGGCCAGGAAACGGACCTGATAGCCGAAGCCCGGGTTGTCCTGCCAGCGCAGCTGGACGTCCGCGAGCTTGAAGTTGGCGGGCTTCACGGCCGCGCATGTTTCGCGTCGGGCATCGCATCCCGACGGACCATGGCCAATGGGCGTCAAGGGCCGAAGTCGCCGGTGCTCTCCGATCCAGGCGCGTCGTCGATGACGGGATTTGAAGAGTCGCTGCAGGAGCTACTGACCGTCGCCGGGCGTCCGCCACCGTTCAGACACTGCCTGCTTGTCCCTGATCGGTGGTTGACCGTACATGCGGGCATATTCACGGCTGAACTGGGAGGCGCTCTCATATCCCACGTCGAACGCGACCTGGCTCAAGGACCTGCCTTTGGACAAAATCAAACGGCGAGCCTCCATGAGCCGGAGTTGCTTCTGGAACTGCAACGGCGACATCGAAGTGATGGCACGGAAGTGCAGATGAAACGCTGAGCGGCTCATGCTGGCCGCCGCCGCCAGGCGCTCGATCGTGACGGGCTTTGCGTGGTCGGCACGAAGGATCGCCACGGCGCGCGCGATGCGTCGCGCGTGACTGTCCGGCAAGCCCAGCTCACGAATGGCATGGCCTTGACGGCCCAGCAACAACCAGTGGTGAATCTCCCGGATCAACCCGTCCTTGAGAATCGCGAGCGAGTCTGGGCGATCCAGCAGTCGTACCAGCCGACCCAGCGCATCGCGCAGATCGTCGCCGGTGTCGCAGGCGGGGACAGACTGAGACGCTCGCGGAGCGCTGATGACCAGATCCGTGATGACAGCCGTGTCCAATGCCAAGGCCAGCGCCAGATAGGGACTGGCGATGCTCGCCTGGCTGATTCGACTCACCATCGGCACGTTGCCTGTGACGATCATCGTGTCTCCCGTGCCGTAGGACGACGTCGTGCGCCCGACAGTGACGCGCTTTCGGCCCTGAAGGACGAGGCACACCAAAGGCTGCTCGACCGTGTGTTCCAGCTCACTGGGTGTCGTGCGCCGGATCAGGTGAAGGCCACGCACAGGCGTGGTGACACCTGTGTGGTCTTGCTCG
Organism: uncultured Roseateles sp.; assembly: GCA_946886855.1. The sequence goes on from CAMPJJ010000029.1 coordinate 7,070, forward strand.
CCCGTATAGCGCAGGACCACCTGCTGGAGTTGTTCGGACATGGCGCATTGTGTGCATGAAGGGCCGGCGAAGCAAAACAGGCCCAGGACAATCAGGCAAGAACTTTCGACGTTCGGGCATGAGTGGGGACGGCTCGCTCCCTACAGTGGGTCGTCAACCAAGAGAGGTGGCCATGACTCATCTGCCGCGACAAGAGAACGCGCTCCACGCCAATGAAGCGCCCGCACCTCACCAAGGTGTCCAGGTGCTTGGCGAGCAAGGGGTGGAAGGCCGCAAGGCATTCTTCATCCAGATCGAGGCCCGTCCTGGCCAGGAGGAGGCCGTCGTACAGATGCTGCGGGATATTCGGGCATGTGTCGACAACGAGCCTGCCACGGGTCCCTGGTTTGCACTCCGCTTTTCCCAGACGAGCTTCGGCATCTTCGAAGCCTTCCCGGACCTGGCGGGGCGCCAGGCGCATGTGGAGGGCGGTGGCGGCGACATCTTCCGGGACGTCACGCGCATGAATGCAATCCTTGCAGAGGCCGCCAAGGTGCACCGTGTTGATGTGCTGATGAGCAAAGACTCAGCTCAGGTGCGGGAACTCGGCCCCGAGTCCATGGCGGCATTCACTCAGATGACGGCCACACCTTCCGGAACTCGGTCTCCAGGAAACTGATGAATGCCCGGACCTTGGCACTGGGAAGGCGTCGGGATGTGTGAAGAATCCATAGCTCCGACGGCGGATCGGTGACCGCTCCCCACGAGACAAGTCGCCCCGCGGCCAAGTCCTCGGCCACAACGATATTTGGCAGTCTTGCTGCCCCCAGCCCCGTCAACGCGGCGTCGCGGATCATCGCGAAATTGGGGAGCTGCAGCACCGTGTGGGTGAGCATCTCCTCGCCTCGTGGCCCCCTGATTTTCCAGCTGCTGTCGCTGCGCCCCGCCCCTCGCACGATCACTGGCACGGGACTGGACAATGTCCTGTCTGCTCGCGCGAACCGCTTTCGAAGCGGTGGGGTGGAGACAATCAAGGTCTCATCGCGAGCAAAACATCGCCCGACAAGGTCAGAACTTTGCTCGGGGTTGACGCGAATGACCACGTCATAGCCCTCGTTGACCAGATCCACCTGCCGATCTTCGAGCGTGATGAGGATCTGCACGTCGGGGTACGCCATCGCGAAACCGGCGGCAATCCGCCCCATCATCAGCTGGCCGAGCAGCGTCGGCGCATTGACGCGCAGCAGGCCGTGAGCTTGTGTTCTCCCGTCACGCAACTCATCCGCTATCTCGGTGATCTCACGCAAAGGACCGCTGGCACGCTCGAGCAGCAACGCGCCCTCGTCGGTCAGCCGGATGGTCTTCGCTCCGCGCTCGAAGAGTCTCACGCCCAACTCGGCCTCGAGCTCCATGACCCTGCGGGAAAGGGTCGCCTTGGGCCGACCGCTCACTCGGCTTGCCTGCGCAATCCCTTCGTGCGTCGCCACAAGGAGAAAGTCAGACAGGCTGTCCAGATTCATTGTTGTTCCACATATGGGATGAATGGTCTCATATTACGACGCTTCGACCCATTTTTGCCATCCTAAGATGACCCTGTCTTGAACCTCTTAAGGATGCATATGTCGAATTTCACTGCGCACCCCGCTGCGCGTTTGCCCGCCAAGATCGGCGCGTGGGTGTTCGTCCTCTGGGGCGTTCTGCACGTGTGGGTCGGTGCCGAAGGGCTGCGGCAATATTTCTCCGCTGGGGCGCCCGGGCTGTGGAACATGTTGATCGGTGGCAGCGCCGTACCGCGGGCGGCGTTCGTTCACGCCACCGACGCGGCGACGGTTTTCGCCCATAGCCAGATCGTCCTGAACTTCTGCCTGGATGTAGGCGGTTACGGCGTGCTCGGCTTCTTCGTCGCCTGGCTGATCCTCAAGCGTGCGTCGTGGGCGGGCTATTTCCTCGGCCTCGTCATCATCGGCATCGCAGACCTGTCTTTCATGTTCTTGCAGCTCGTCCCAGGAGTGATTGAACTCAATGCGGGCTCCATCGGCGGCCCCGTTTTGTGGTTCATCGCCATCCTCCTCACACCCTTCGGCCTGCCCAAGCTGCACGCGGCAAAGTCCTGAGGCGCCTCGCCCCCCCGCACTGATCTGCCCTGCAAGAGCGTGACGGTTCGGGGGGCTACCCTTGGCCCCTTTCACAAAAGGGAGCCTTCAGGCATGCAACACGTCGAATACTCGGTCGGATGGATCACCCTGGCGCTCATCAACGCCGGCCTGGCGCAGAGCAAGAACCGGCGCGGATGGGTGTGGTTCCTCCTGTCGCTGTTTGTCGGTCCGATTGCCACCTTCCTGATCGTGATCTGGTCGAAGGACTGAGGGCCGCGCCAACTGCGATCACGGAATGGATCGACTCTTGAGGCGACAGATCCCTGCGCCCATGGCCTGAACGCCTACAGCTCGCGCGCCATCCGCTTGGCCAGCGCGGCGATGGCCTTCTCATCGCGCCGGTAGTAGGTCCACCTGCCCGCTCGCTTGACGATGACCAGCCCGACGCTCGCGAGGTCGGCGAGGTACTTCGACGTCGTCGAGAACGCCAGCCCCTGCCCCGCCTGGATCGATGACACGCAGACCCCGTCGACCAGCGGATCGCCCTCATCCTGCGGCGGAAAGCTCCCGGGCGTCTTGAGCTTGCGCAGGATCTCCAGGCGCTGCGCGTTGGCCAGCACCTCGAGCACGCGGATCAACGGGACTTCTTCGGACATGGGCTGAATCGAGCAATCGATCGATGAGTGTAAGAGCGCCCGCGCCGCGAATAGCAGCAGGCGCCCCGCCGCGCAAGACCTGGCCCATCACCATCGCCGGCAACAGGGTCGCCGCACACCCTCCAACATTTCGACTATTTGCGATATGAGAATGACGCCGTTCCCCAAGCCCTGGTGGAACGAAGCCCCATTCAACTTTGCGAGTCCCCATGAAAGCCATCGTCCTGACCGCCTTCGGCGGTGTCGACGACCTGCAACTGCAGGAGGTCCCCATTCCGGCGGTCGACGCCGGCGAGCTGCTCGTGCGCGTCGTCGCCACCTCCATCAATCCGCTGGACTATCAGATCCGCCGCGGCGACTACCCGGACGCCGTGCCCTTGCCCGCCATCATCGGCCACGACGTGTCCGGCGTGGTCGAGCGCGTGGGCACCGGCGTGCACGACTTCAAGCCCGGCGACGAGGTCTTCTACACGCCGAAGATCTTCGGACCCAAGGGCGGCAGCTACGCCGAGTTCAACGTCGTCCCGCAGGACCTGGTGACCCACAAACCGCGCAACCTGACGCACGCGGAGGCGGCGTCCATGACGCTGGTCGGCGGCACCGCCTGGGAAGCGCTGGTCTCGCGGGCGCGCCTGCAGCCGGCCGAAACGGTCCTGATCCACGGCGGCGCGGGCGGCGTCGGTTCGATCGCGATCCAGCTGGCCAAGACGATGGGCGCCCGGGTGCTCACGACGTGCAGCGCCGGACAGACCGAGTTCGTCCGCTCTCTGGGCGCGGATGAAACGATCGACTACGAGGCCGGCGACTACGTCGACCAGGTGCGCGAGCTGACCGACCGCCGCGGCGTGAACGTCGTCCTGGACACCATCGGCGGCAAGACGCTGGAGCGCTCGCCGCACGTCCTGGCGGACGCGGGACGGGTGGTGTCGATCGTCGACATCGCGACTCCTCAGAACCTGGTGGCGGCCTGGGGCGTGAACGCGGAGTACCACTTCGTCTTCACACGGCAGAACCGCGGCAAGCTGCTCGCGCTGAAGGAGCTGCTGGAGCGCGGCCGCATCCGGCCGGTCATCGGCGCCAGCTTCCCGCTGGCCGAGATCGGCGCCGCGCACTCCGCGCTGGAGCAGCGTCGGGTGGGGGATCGGCCGCTGCGGGGCAAGGTGGTGATCGAGGTGGGTTGACGGCCTTCCTTCCCTTGACGGCCTCCGCAACCACATCCACCGTCACAGCGGCACTGGCGTTGACCGGAGTCGGTGGACATCTCGGCCAACGGGTCGCCGAACGGTTGCTCGATGCCGACTCGACGCCATTGCAGGCCTTGGCCGCCGACCACCTCCAGACCGAGCATCTCCTGGCACAGGGCCGAACGGGCTTCACGATCCTGCGCCACGCGTTCTACATGGAGATGCTGCTGACGACGCTGCCTCCAGCAATTCGCAGCGGCCGGCTACTGAGTTCAAACCGCCACGCCGGCGTCGCGTACGTGGCCCGGGCCGATTGCGCGTCGGCCGATGCGGCGGCGTTGACCAGCGACTTCGACGGTCGTCGGTCGCTGAACATCACCGGGGGTGAGGCCGTGACCACGGCGGAACTCGTGCAGCTCGCCAATGCGGTGCTGGGCACGAGCATCGTCCACGTCGAGGCGACCCGTCACGAGGTCGCCAGCCATCTGATCGCTTGCGGCATGCCGCCTCCGATGGCTCACCTGCTGGCGGCCATGGATGAAGGCCTCGGCCAAGGCGCCATGGCCCGTGTCAGCGACGGGGCGCGCCGCTGAAAATCAGCATTCCTCCGATGCCCACGGCGCTGACGGGCCGCTACAAGGGCGGTACCGGAACAGTCGCAACAGCCGGACGGAGGAGTGTCCATGGGGGAATCAGTCAAGGCGTCGCCGGATGCCGAGCCGCTTCGACCGGCCGCCGAGCCGCGATCCGCCGAGCGTGCCGACGGCAGCCCCTCCCTGGACGTGGCCGCCATGACGGCCGGACCGCGCATGGCGGCGCAACGTCGCACGATAGACGCCATCCACCAGTCGCCGCGCGTCGCGGCGCAGGCGCGGCGCGTGGAGGCGCTCGCGCAGGTGCAGCCCGCGGCCGGTCCCGGGACCACCACGACGGCGGACGTGGTCCAGCGCACCATCTGGAAGGCCGTGACCAAGCGCAGCCTGTGGCAGCGCGCCCGGGGCAAGCCCGGGAACGTCGTGTGGCAGGTCGCCGAACGCGGCACCGCCGGGAAACACCCCCTGCCGAACGCGCCACAGGCCGGGGACTTCTTCAATGACGTGACCGCCGCGACCGGCCCGAGCGCGGACGCCGTCCGTGCCGGCCTGCTGGACCGGATGATGCACACCGGCAGTCTGGTCGAACTGATGAAGCCCGCCGACTTCAAGAGCCTGTCGAAGCGGCTGGGAAAACATTGCCAGACCAACGGCATCAACGAGCTCAACCTCGGCACCGTCCGGCTGAAAAACGACAACGGCAAGGTCACCGGCCGGACGCTCACCGCGGACCTGAGCGATCCGAGGCTGGGCGAGGCCGCGGACTTCCTGCTCGCCTTCATGCGCGCCAATGGGCAGTTGAGCTACATCGAGGACCAGAACTGGTTCAAGGTCCTGAAGGCGCCCGTGTTCGTCGACGTCAACTACTACCACGACCGCGAAATCGGCGGGGCGGAACTCGGCATGCACAAGGACACCGCCGGGGACAACCTGTTCGTCAACCTGATCTTCAACAACGAGAAAGAGACGCCAGCCACGGAATGGATGCAGGACGCCGATGACCCGCTCGGAGAAAAGCGGAAGGCCATGACGGCCCTGATGCCGCAAGCAATGATGCAGTCCATCGTCGATGCGAAGACCGAGCTCCGCCAGCCGGGCACGCACGCCGGCGGACGCGACCAGGTGGAAGGTGGCGTGATGCCCGCCTTCGCCTTCGTGTCGTGGGTCGACGAGTTGATCTGGCATTCGTCACCGGCCATGGAACCTAGGCCCAAGTACGACAAGGAGAAGACGGCCGAGTACCTGAGCGCCCGGCTCGATTCCGACCCGTCGGCGCTGGAGCCGGGCGATGCCCAAGTCCTCCACGAGGCCATGGTCGTTCTGTCGGAACACGCAGGTACCGCCATGCACAGCTGGTGGTCCACCCATGCCCTCCACTACGGCGGCGTCCTGACCTTGGCGGTATGGGAAGACGTGCTGGAAAGCCTGCATACCGACGAGGGGGAGCGGAGCCGCGACGTGGTGCGCCAGGACATCGCTACCTTCGACTGGAACTCGGTCAAATGGTCCGGCCGGGTGGGCGAAGAGACCGACAGCGAGCCACGAACGGGTCTGGCGAAGTCGCGGGCGCCGACGAGTCTCGGCACGCGTGGGCGCGTCAACAGCGACGCGGCGATGAACAAGCGCGTGAACAAGGCCAAGGCGCGTCAGCCGCGGCGCTCCTTTCTGCGCTCCTGGGTCCGCGTGTCCAAGCCGGGTGACCTGCTGGCCAGTTCCAGCGTCGATTCCAGCGGCGGCGGCAGCGGCGCGTCTCACAGCTCATCCGCCGTCGAGATGCCGGTGAAGTCCGACCTGGTCTCCGAGTCGGTGTCGGAGTCGGAGTCGGCGTCGGGTTCCGGCAGCTCCGGGGTGTAGGCGCGCCGGGCGCCTTCTCAGCGGGTCTTGCGATCGACCGACCCGGCACGGCCCTCGCGCAGCATCTTGAAATGCGCCGCGGAGGTCCCACCACCCTCAGCGCTGCGCGTTCACCGCCTCGATGACGATGCTGGAGATGTCGACGCTGTCCTTGGCGAAGGCCACGTGCTCGACGAAGACGAGGTCGATCTTGCGTTCCTGGGCCACGGCCTTGATCGCCCGCTCGGCGCGTTCCTTCAGGGCGTCGTGCTCCTGGGCCTTGCGGTACTCGAGATCGCCCTCGAACTCCCGCTTCGCCCGGTCCAGGGCGCGGCCCTGATCCGCGAGTTCCCGGCCCCGACGTGCGCGCTCCACGTCGGAGAGCTGAGGGGCATCCTTGTCCAGCGACGCCGCGGCCGCGCTCAGGCTGACCTCCATGTCCTGGAGGTTCTTCTGACGCTTGCTGAACTCTTCCTGCAGCCGGCTCTGGGCGGCCTTCCCGGGCGCGCTCTCGTTGATGACCTTCTGCACGTCCACGTAGCCGACCTTGAGCTGCTGGGCCTGGGCAGTGGTGACGCCGGCGCACAGCAATGCTGCGCAGGCCAGGGTCCGTCCGAAACTGTTCTTCATGATCGCCCTCGATGGTGGACGCATTATGCGCACCGGGGCGTGAAGAGGCGATGATGCGCCGTGTCGAAAACCGCCCGCGCCATTCGTCGTCAGTGTGGCGACCTTTGCCAAGCCTCCCCAAGGATTTCCGATGAAACCGCTGCTGTTCGCTGCCGCCCTGCTCTCCCTCGCCGTCGCCGCGCAGGCCGCGCCTGCGACCTACGAGATCGACCCGTCGCACACCTACCCGAGCTTCGAGGCCGACCACATGGGCATGTCCCACTGGCGCGGCAAGCTCAACAGGAGCACCGGCACCATCGTCTACGACAAGGCCACCGGCGCCGGCAGCGTCGACGTGAAGATGGACCTGGCCAGCATCGACTTCGGCCTGGACGCGATGAACGCCTGGGCGACGGGCGACAAGTTCTTCAACGTCGAGAAGAACCCGAACGCAACGTTCCAGGGCCGTTTCGACGGCGTCAAGGCGGGCGTGCCGACGCAGGTGGTGGGCGAACTCACGCTGAACGGCAAGACCCGGCCCTTGACCCTGACCGTCCACCAGATCAAGTGCATGCCGCATCCGATGTTCAAGCGCGACTTCTGCGGCGCCGACGCCTCGGGCAGCTTCAACCGCGAAGAGTTCGGACTGGCCGCGGGGAAGGACTACGGCTTCAAGATGGCGGTGGACCTGCGGATCCAGGTGGAGGCGGTCGCGAAGGAGTGACGCGGCCTGCATCCATGTCCACTGGCGAATGGATGCGACGAACTGGCCGCGATCACGCGCATGGACGCGAGGGCTCCGCTCAGCCGCGACCGCGGTCCAGCAAGGACCGCAATCGCAGTGCATCATCGGCCGCCGCGCCGGACGCGGTGTTGTCGAAGACGCACCAGACCTCCGTGCCCGTCGGCCACCGCGAGATCTCCTTCGCGCGCGCATCGAGCCAGTCGTCCTCATACCGCGACCAGTACATGCGCGGCGAGCCGTGCCAACGGTAGTACACCGTCGCACCACGGCCATCCCCCGCTTCGCCCAGCCAACCACCCGGTGCGCCAGCGCCAGCGGGTTTCGCGGGATCCGCAGCGACGCGTCCGACGCGTTCCTCGATCAGCAGCCGCTCGGCGGCCGCGGTGAACCAGCTCGGATGACGGGGCTCGCACAACACGGCACCCTCGAATCCGGCATGGATCGAACGGAAGAACGCCCGGGCCGCCCTCGTGTCCAGGTCGAGCGACGGCGGCAACTGCACCAGCAGCGCCGCCAGCCGATCGCCGAGTCCACCGAGCGACGCGGTGAACGCCTTGACCTCCGCGCGGCGCACCTTCAAGCGTGCGCCGTGCGTCATCGCTTGCGGCAGCTTCACCGAGAAACGGAAGTCGGGCGGGGTGTCGTTCGCCCAGCGTTCGAATGTGGCCGGCCGGTGCGTACCCGTGAAAGTCGTGTTGATCTCCGCGCAGGCGAGCACGCGGGAGTAGCGCGCCAGCTGACTCCCGTCCCCGGGAAAGGAAGCGGCGACAGGCTTGGGGATGCTCCAGCCGGCGGTGCCGATGCGAACAGTGGCGGACATGCAAAAAGGATCGTGGCGAGGGTTGCCGCACCCAGGCAAGCGGCGCACCGCCCCCGCGCTGTGGATCGGTCGCATCCCTGGCGGCATGCGCATTGCCAGTCTCCTCTCGTCGGTGTCTTTGCCGACGCGCACAACGTGGAGACCACCATGGCTCAGCAACCCAACGCGCAGAACCCGCAGCAGTCCCAGAGCGGACAAGGCCAGCAGAAGCAGCAACCGCAGCAGCAGCAAGGCCAGCAAGGACAGAACCAGCCCGGCGGCCAGCAGCAAGGCTCGGGATCACAAGGCCAGCAGCAGTCGCCGCAGCAGGGGCAACCCGGCAGCGGCCGGCAAGGCCAGTTGAACCAGGGCTCGCCGCAGCAGAACCCGCAGACCTCGCGCGATACGTCCAATCGCGCATCCCGCGACGACCAGGATCAGGGCAGCGACCCGTCCCGCGACGAGCGCTGACGCCCCGCCACGCCGACGTCGGCCCTTGCACAGCCGTTGGCAAGCCGCTTGCCTCGGCTGGGCATGGACGAACTGCTCAATGCGCTTCAATGGCCCGCGATGCTGGTGACGCTCATCGCAGCCTGGTTGATCGGCGGGCGCAGCGCGCGCCGCAGGTCCTGGGGCTTCTGGGTGTTCGTCCTCAGCAACGTGCTCTGGTGCATCTGGGGCGCCTTCACCCAGTCCTATGCCTTGATCGTCCTGCAGGTCGGCTTGTTCGTGATGAACCTGCGCGGCGTGCGAAAGAACGACAAGGAGGCCGACGACGCCGGCTAGCACCCCCGCAGGACTCCAGCTTGCTCTGTCCGTCGCAATTCAAGCCCGCAGGAGCGCACGATGACATCGAGACAGCTGACCGACCGCTCCAGACGAAGCCTCGCGGTTTCGTTCGTGAGCCTCATCGACCCGGCAGCGCCCTGACCCATGCTGTCGCCCTCCTCCGCGGCTGCCCACCCTGCCCACGCCGATTCCCACGCCGACGACATCCCTGGAGGGAAGACGGCCCATCGGTTGCGCGCCCTGATCAACACGGGCCGCGCCGATCTGCCACTGCCAGGACGCGGACGCACGCTTGAGCGCTGGTCCGCGCTGGCGGCCATCGCCGCCCAGGACCTGTCGCTCGTGAAGCTCTTCGAGGGACACACCGACGCGATGGCCATCCTGGCGGAAGCCGGCGAGGCCGCCGCACATGGGTCTCGCTCTGAAGCGCCGGCCTACGGCATGTGGGCCGCGGAACCGCCCGGCGCGCGCGTGCTCTTCCGACCGACGGCGGACGGACGCGTCACGTTGACCGGCACCAAGGCCTGGTGCTCGGGGGCCGCCGCGTTGGATCGCGCGCTGTTGACCGTCTGGCCCGACGCCGCCGCGAACGGCGGTTCTGACGGGAGCCAACGTGAAGGCCCCTGGCTCGCCGATGTCGACCTGCGGCAACCCGGCGTGACCATCGATGACGCGCGCTGGAAAGCCGTCGGCATGGCGGACTCCGCCAGCGCCTCAGTGGGCCTCGAGGCAACGCCCGCGCGCCTGGTCGGTCGGGCCGGGTTCTATCTGTCCCGGCCGGGCTTCTGGCACGGCGGCATCGGCATCGCCGCCTGCTGGCATGGCGCTGCTTGCGCGGTCGCACAGGCCCTGCATGCACGGGCCCGCGCTGCCGGCGCCGGCGCGGCGGGTAACGCCGATCCCGGCTGGCATCGGGCCTTGGCACTGGGCGAAGTCGATCGGCTGTTGAGCGCCAACGCCGCGCTGCTGCGCGAAGCGGCCGCCTGGGTCGACCGCCATCCCGATCGTGACGCGCGCGCGTGGGCGCTGCGCACGCGCGCCGCCAGCGACGAATGCGCCCAGCAGGTGCTGCGCGCCGCCACGCGCGCGATGGGGGCCGGTCCGCTGTGCCACGACGAGGGCTTCGCACGCCTGGCAGCCGATTTGCCAGTGTTCATCCGCCAAAGCCATGGCGACCGGGATCTGGTCGCCCTGGGTCACGAACTCCTCCAACAGGCGGGCACGACATGGACGCTCTGACAGCCGATCGCAACGCCTTCGCACGCAAGTCCGTCGATCTCCTCACCCCGGAACTGCGGCAGAAGCTGCCGTCGGGCGGGCTCCTCCCCCGCCGCCGGATCGAAGGCACGGGCACACCGGAACGGGCCTGGCGGCAATGGATGCCGCTGTGGGACACGCCGCGCGTAACGCTCGATGAGCTCGTGCCTCCCGGCGCGCGCGTCGTCGTGGTCGCGCCGCATCCGGACGACGAGGTGGTGGGATGCGGCGGGCTCCTGTCCCTGCTCGCCACGCGCCTGCGCGCCGCCGCGCCCGGCGCGTCGACGCTCGCGCCGTTCGTCACCGTGATCGGCGTCACCGACGGCGATGCCAGCCACCCCGGTTCGGCCACCTGGACGCCCCTGTTCCTCGCCGCGCAGCGGCGGCTGGAACGCCTCAGAGGGCTCCGGCATCTCGGGCTGCGCGTGCCGGTCCACGGGCTCGCCCTGCCCGACGGTCGCGTGCGTTGCCACGAGCCGCGGATGATCGACACCCTCTCCCGCCAACTGCAGCCCGGCGACGTGGTGATCACCACGTGGCGCCACGACGGCCATCCGGACCATGAAGCGGTCGGGCGCGCCTGCGCGGAGGCCACGCGCGCCGTCGGCGCCATGTTGCTGGAGATGCCCGTCTGGACCTGGCACTGGGCCCGACCGGGCGACCCCGCGGTCCCCTGGCATCGGCTGCGGCAACTGCCCTTGTCCGGGCGCGCGCTGGAGGACAAGTGGCTCGCGCTGTCCGAGCACCACAGCCAGCTGACACCGGACGGCGAGCGCCCCCCGGTGCTCTTCCCCGAGGCCGTGGATCGCCTGCTCCGATCGGTGGAGTTCTTCTTCACGCCCGAGCGTCCGGCATGACCGCGCCCGGCCAACCGCAAGCCGCCACGCTGGCCGATCATTTCGAATCGCTGTTCAGCGACGACGCCGATCCCTGGGGTTATCGCACGCGCTGGTACGAGCGGCGCAAGCGCGCGCAGATCCTCGCCAGCCTGCCCGCCGAGCGCTACGCGAGCGCCTTCGAACCCGCGTGCGCCAACGGGGAATTGAGCGCCGAACTGGCGACCCGTTGCGACCGCCTGCTCTGCAGCGACGGCAGCGCGACGGCCATCGCCCATGCCCGTCGCCGGCTGGCGGATCTGCCGCATGTCGACGTGGCCTGTGCGCAGATCCCCGCGCAGTGGCCGGAGGGCCGCTTCGACCTGGTCGTCCTCAGCGAGATCGGCTACTACCTCGACGACCACGCGCTCCGCCAGACGATCGATCGCGCGGTGGCCAGCCTCGCGGCCGGCGGCACGCTGCTCGCGAGCCATTGGCGACATCCCGAAGGCGACTACTTCCGCAGCGGGGACGACGTGCATTGGCTCATGGGCGCCGTCTTCCAGGAGCACTACGGCTGGACCCGGCTGGTGCGGCACGAGGAGGAAGACTTCCTCGTCGAGGTCTGGAGCCTCGACGGCCGGTCGGTGGCCAGGCGCGAAGGACTGCGGCCATGATCGGCGCGGTCGTTCCCGCGCACGACGAGGAAGCCCTGATCGGACGGGCCTTGCACGCGCTGCGCGTCGCCGCGGCGCATCCGGACCTGCAGGGCGAGGAGGTCCGCATCCTGGTGGTTCTCGACACCTGTCGCGACCGGACAGCCGAGATCGTGCGCGACCTCGGCGCGCAATGCCTGGCCGTGGAGGCCCGCAACGTCGGCTTCGCCCGCGCGGCCGGCGCGCAGGCCCTGATCGAGCAAGGCGCGCGGTGGCTGGCGTTCACGGATGCGGATTCCGTCGTGTCGCCGAGTTGGTTCTCGCGCCAGCTGGCACTGCGGACCGAGGCCGTCTGCGGCGTGGTCGAGGTGGACGACTGGACCGGCTTCACCGCCGAGGAGCGGACCGCCTACGAACTCGGCTACACCGATGCGGAGGACCACCGCCACATCCACGGCGCCAACCTCGGCGTGAGCGTGAGCGCCTATCAGCAGGCCGGCGGATTCCCGCCGCTGCGCAGCCACGAGGACGTGGGCCTGGTGGAGCGTCTTTGCGCGCTCGGCCTGCGCATCGCCTGGACCAACACGGTGCGCGTGGTCACGAGCGCCCGCCAGGACGGCCGCGCGCCGCACGGATTCGCCGCGCACCTGGGGGCGCTCCGATGCGCCTAGCGTGCCGCTGACGGGCACGGGCATGCGTGTTGCCGCGTCGGGATCAGCGGGCACCGCGCCCTCGTCGAGCCGTCAGGAGTCCTCCCATGTCCTCATCCGACAAGATCGCCTTTCCAAAGCAGTCGCAGCCCTGGCCGGGCCTGGCGCGCGACATGATTCCGCCGCCCGATCACGGCGAGAAGACCTACGTGGGCCACGGCCGGCTGACCGGCCGGCGCGCGCTGATCACCGGCGGTGACAGCGGCATCGGCCGCGCGGCCGCGATCGCCTTCGCCCGCGAGGGCGCGGACGTCGCGATCAACTACCTGCCCGACGAGGAGCCCGACGCGCGCGAGGTGATCGAGCTGATCCGGGACACGGGCCGCAAGGGCATTGCGCTGCCCGGCGATCTGCGCGAGGAGGCGTTCTGCCAGAAGCTGGTCGCCGACGCCGTGCGCGAGCTCGGCGGTCTGGACATCCTCGTGAACAACGCAGCCCGGCAGCAGAGCCACGAATCGATCCTGGACATCAGCACCGAGCAGTTCGACTGGACCTTCAAGACCAACATCTACGCGCCGTTCTGGCTGTGCAAGGCCGCGATCCCGCATCTGGCCAAGGGCAGCTCGATCATCAACACGGCGTCGGTCAACTCGCACGACCCGGGCGAGAACCTGCTTGACTACGCGACGACCAAGGGCGCGATCCTGATCTTCACGAAGGGCCTGGCGAAGCAGCTCGCCAAGCAGGGCATCCGCGTCAACGCCGTGACGCCCGGCCCGTTCTGGACGCCGCTGCAGGTCTGCGGCGGCCAGACGCAGGAGAAACTGCAGAAGTTCGGCACCGACACGCCGATGGGTCGCGCGGGCCAGCCCGCGGAGCTCGCGGGGGTCTACGTGCTGCTCGCGTCGAACGAGTCGAGCTACGCCACCGGTCAGGTCTACGGGGCCTCAGGCGGACGCGGCGATCCATGAGGGAACCGCCGGCCATGGGCAGGGCCGGAGGATGCGCCTCCGTTCATCCTGGACGGTGACGATGCGCCCGTCCAAGTACAGTCCGGCGTTTGATTCTGGATGGTTCCTCCATGACGCTGACCGGGCGAATCCTTTTGCTGCTGTTGACCATCGGCGGCTGTCTGCATGCGCCGACGGCGTCGGCATCGATGCCCTGCCCCAGTCCGCCTTGCGACCCGTCCGCGCAGGACAGGCTGGACGCGCTCCAGAAGTGTGAACTCGCCGCCGACTGGGTCGTCGAGGGCGAGGTGGCGTCGGTGGTCCATGGAACCAAGCAAATGGCTGAGCTCAGGCCTCGCAGGTTCGTCCCCAACGCGGACGGTACGTTCTCCGTGCGCCAGGACGTCGAGGAAGTGACGCTGTGGGACGGGGGCCAGGTGGTGCTGAGAAGGATCCAGGTCCTCAAGGGCGCGGCGCCTGCGACGAAACGCCAGATGACCGTGCGGGGGGCGACGCATTGCTGGCTTCAGCAAGCCCGCATTCCCGAAGGTCAGGTCGGACGACGCATTCGGGTCTACGGGACCGACAACGAATGGACCACCAGCACGGTGATCAGTGCCCAGATCACGTCGGGCATCTTCGCCGCAACCGCGCTCGACGAACGGGGCAATCCGGTCGCGTTCTATTGAGCCCGACATCAGCAGGCGGCGACGCCTGACTTGATCCACAGCGACTCCCGATCCACCTCAATCGGTGATCGGAGGCAGACAGACACGGCGTCGAAGCAGGCCTTGGCCGTGCCAATGAGCGGCCACTTCAAAAAGCCCGAGGCCCGCCAGCAGCGAAGGTCGCGAGTTCCCTGGTCTCTTGCGACGTCCTTTCCCGGTCAAGCGCACGGGCTTCAGGCAGGCCGCGACGACCTTGCCGTGGCTGGGGTGGCTTGCCTGTAGGGCAACGTCGGACACGCCCTTCCTCCCCCGCCCTCTCCCAACACCCCCCCATCCCTCGGATGATGCGGGAATGAAAACTGCCTGCGCCGGGACTCGATGAGTCCCAACTCCGAACACATGGCGTCCTGCGCGCTCGCCACGGCCTTCCAGCCTGTCTTCAGCCTCACCCATGGCCGCCTGGTCGGCCATGAAGCGCTGCTCCGCGCCACCGATGCCGACGGCCGCCCCATCGCACCGAACCTGCTCTTCGACGGGCTGCCCGACCACCACGCCCGCGCGGACCTCGACGTCCGCGCCGTGCGGCAGCATCTGCAGGCCTACGCGGCCATGGGCAAGCGCGACGCGCCCGAGTGGCTGCTGCTGAACCTCCATCCGGCCACCTTGATCGAAACGACCGGCGCGCTGCAGGAGATCGAACGCGCCCTGGACGCGAGCGGCATCCGGCCGTCCCGCGTCGTGATCGAGGTGCTGGAGTCCCCGCTGTTCGAGGACGAGCGCGTCTATCCGGCGCTGCAGCAGCTGCGCGCCAAGGGCTGCCTGATCGCGCTCGACGACTTCGGCGCCGGGCACTCGAACTTCGAGCGCGTCTTCGACCTCGTCCCGCACCTCGTCAAGCTGGACCGCCGCGTGCTCCTGCGCGCCAAGCAGGATCCGAAGGCGCTGCGCATCCTCCAGCGCATGGTGTCGCTGCTGCAGGAATGCGGCGCGCTGGTCCTGGTCGAAGGCATCGAGACGCTGCAGGGCGCCCACATCGCCCTCACCTGCGACGCCGATTTCGTGCAGGGCTACTTTTTCGGCCGACCCCAGACCAGGACGCTGTCGCTCGAGGACGGCAGCGAGGCGCTGGACGCCGCGTGGCACAGCTTCGACGAGGCGCAGTCCCGCAAGGACGACCGCTGGCGGGAGTCCATGGCCGTCCACTGCGACCGGCTCCGCCAGGCCAGCATCGCGCTGGCGGCGGGACGGTCGATGAACGAGGCCTGCGCGGACTTCCTGACCGCGCCCAACGCGTCCATGTGCTACCTGCTCGACGACCAGGGCCGGCAGCTCGCCGACATCGCCTTCCGGGACGACGCCGCCCGGGAGAAGCTGCAGCGCGCCGAGCAGTTCGAGCCGCTGCACAATTGCGCCGGCGCCCGCTGGTCACGGCGCCAGTACTTCCGCCGCGCGGTGAGCTTCCCCGGCGCCGTCCAGCTCACGCGCCCCTATCTGACGCTGCAGGGCGGCTGGATGTGCCTGACCGGATCGATCGCGTTCGAGCTGGAGGGGCGGACGGCCATCCTCTGCGGCGACCTGCGCGTGCACATCCCCGCGGACGGCACGCCGTGATCTGCGCGCCGTACCCGGAAGACGAGGCCTGGCGCCTGGCCACGCTCGACCGCTTCGATCTGCTGTCCGAGTCGCGCGACCCGTTCCTGGACGCGCTCACGGTGACCGTGGCGCGGGCCTTCCAGGCGCCGATCAGCGCGGTGTCGTTCATCGACCGCGAACGCCAGTTCTTCAAGGCCATCACCGGCCTGGCCCTGCGCGAAACCGCGCGGACCTGCTCCTTCTGCGCTCACGTGCTGTGGTGGCCGGAACCGATGGTGGTGCTCGACGCCTGCGAGGACGAGCGCTTCGCCGGCAACCCGCTGGTGGTGGGCGCCCCCCACATCCGCTTCTACGCCGGCGCGCCGGTCTCCCTGCGCGGCGTGTGCCTGGGCTCGCTGTGCGTCATCGACCATCGACCGCGCACCCGCTTCGACGACAGCGAGGTGCGCATGCTCAAGGGCGCCGCGAGCGCCGTGGAGGAGCGGCTCATGCAGATGGCCGCCGCGGCGCAGCGGCCGGATCCGGCATGACCTGACCCCGGCCGCGCCGCCCGGGATGGACACGCCCCCCGCGCGACGTTCTGCATGGTCGCGCAGGCAGTCACGGCTCGTCGCCCCGTCAGGCCGTCGGATCCGAGGTCCCGCTGGTGTTCTTGATCTCCGGATCGGCGCTGGCGACCAGTCCCTCGACGACGCCGGTGGCCGGATAGCGGAACACCAGGATCACCCCGCGCGTCGTGCCGGGCGCCACCGGCACCAGGACCGAGGGCGCGCCGTCCGGCAGCGGCGTCGCGTTGAAGCTGCTGTTGAGCAGGCACGAGGACGTCAGCGTCCTGGCCACGGCGGAGAACAGCGCGACATCCACCGGCTGGGGCGGCTGGGGCAGCCGCGGGACCGTGTCCGGACCGCCCTGCGTCAGGAGGAAGAACGCCTGGCGGCAGGCCATCGGCTGCGCACCGACCATGACCCCTCGGTTGTCGAAATAGAGGCACCTCAACGAGATCGGCTCGCCCGTGGTGCTCCTGACGATCTCCCACGGCACCACGAAGTACTGCGCGACGCCCGGTCCGGGGAACAGGGAGTCAGCGGGCATGTCAGTGGTGGTCTCGGCGGTGGTGTCGGCGGCGTTTGCAGCCACTGGGGCATGGGCGGCGGGACGATCGGCATGGCGCTGGGCGTCGTTCTGGGCAAGCGGACTCATGAGGGCATCTTCCTTGTCATGGGGAGGGTTGGGGAGAAATCGAGCAGGCCGGGCGCATAGCCGCCCGTGCGCAAACGTGCGAGGGCCGCGGCGTCGCCGCCGTCCTGATGGAGGCAGCGCCGCGCGGCCAGCCAGGCCTCCAGCACCAGCCCGGCCTGACCGGCCGCCACCGCGGGCTCCAGCGTGTCGCGCAGCGACGCGCACAGCCGCCTGGCGTCCGCGGGCGCGGAGGCCGGAGCGATCGCCGGGGAAACCTCGGACGGCACCTCAGACGACACCGCCGACGACACCGCCGACGACAGCGCCGACGACATCGCCAGCGACAGCAATCCCAGCCGCGCGGTCAGTTCCAGGCTCTGCCAATCGCGCGGCGAGGACGCCAGCAGGGTCTGGATCTCCGCGTCGGCGGTTGCCCGCCAGCGCGCGACATCGGCGGCGCGGCCGGAGCGCGCGGCGAGCGTCGCCTCCGCCACCGCCAGGCGGGCCAGCACCGAGCGCCGCAGGAATTCGCGCCCCGGCTCGGTCACCGGCTGCGTCGGGACGTCCGCGCGCAAGGCGTCCAAAGCCTCGCGCACCGCCATGCCGGCATCCATGCGCAGCAGCAGCAGGCTGGCCTGCGCGTGCTGCCGGTCGGTCGACCAGAACCGGTTGCTGGGGTCGCGGCGCTCCGCCTCGTGGAGCAGCGCGACGCTCGCGCTCATCGCGTCGACCGCCTCGCGCAGCCGCCCCGAGGCCCGCATGGCATCGGCGCGACGCTGCTCCACGGCCGCCAGGTCGCGCTGGCGCACGAGCGCGTCCGGCGCGCGCGCGGCCAGCTCGGCCAGCGGCTGCCGCGCCACGTCGAACAGGGCCAGCGCCTGCACCGGGTTGCCGCGGATATGCGCCACGCGTCCCAGCCACATGCGCGAACTGGCCACGGCCTCCTGGGCATCGGCGTCGCCCGGCTTGCGGGCCAGCGCGGCCAGCTTCAGCGCGAGGGCCTGCTCGAACCAGCCTTGCGCCTCGTCCCAGGAAGCGCGCCGGAAAGCGATCGAGCCCAGGCTGTTCACCGCGAATCCGAGTTCGGCCTGGGCGTCGGCATCCTCGGGCAAGACCCGGCGCCAGGCCTCGGACGCGTCGCGGTAGCGCGTCATCTCCTGGGTGGCGGTCTCCAGGTCGCCGGCGTCGAAGGCCATCTGGCCGAGCCAGAACGACGCCGCCCCCACCGTCTTGTAATACGCCGCCGGATCCTGCTGCGCCGCGCGATCCAGCGGCAGCAGCAGCTGCAGCGCCGCATGCAGCGCGTCGGCGGCGATGTCGGTGCGTCCCTGCCCGCGGCTGCTGTTGACCTCGCCGATGACCACCAGCGCCCGGGCGCGCTGCAACGCGTCGGCGGGCGTTTCCCTGCCGCCCTCGGCCGGTGCGAGCAGCTTCAGGCCCTGCTCGCCGATGCGGTTGAGCACGTCGAGCTGCCCCATCGGCCGCAGCTTGTCCGCCAGTTCGCCCAGCATGAAGGACGCCAGTTGCCGGCTCTGCCGCTGGCGTTCCGCCGCGACCTCGGCCTGCCGCGCATAGGCCAGCGCCGCGATGCCGGCGACGCCCGCCAGCAGGAAGGCGCCCACGGACGCCGCGCCCAGGCCCCAGCGCTGGCGGCGCAGGCGCCGCTGCGAGCGCTCGATGAAATCGCGCTCCTGATCGCTGAACAGCTGCGGCGCCTCCGCCAGCGCGCGCGCCGCCGTCCAGAGCGTCGAGCCGCGCGGCATCAGCAACGGGCCCGCCTGGTCCGCCTCCCGCCATCGCGCGACCCACGGCCGCAGCTCGTCGCGCGCCGCGAGCCCCGCCCGATGCTGCGCGACCCAGGCCGTCACGCGCGGCCAGCGACGCAAAAGCGCCTCGTGCGCCACGCGGTAGCCGCTCACGCCGCCGCCGGCCAGGTCCGCCACCAGCAGCCGGGCGTCGACGAAGGCGCGCACCAGCGCCTGTTCCTGCGGATCGGTCAGCGCCGAGGCCGCGATCCAGCGGCTGGTCGGCGACGCCTCCTCGCCGCCCAGCGTGACAAGCCGGGGCAGCAGCCGCGGCAGCGCCTCCTGCTGCGCCGCCGGCAGTTCACCGAGCAGCGCTTCCGCGCGGCGCCCGATCGCGCCTTCCAGTCCGCCGAGGTCCTCGTAGGCCGACCATGCGAGCACATCGCCCGGCGCACGGTGCAGGTAGAGCTGCTGCAGCGCGTACTGCAGCAGCGGCAAGGCGTCCGGCGCCTGCATCGCGTCGATGCACAGGCGGTCGTCGAGGCGGTTGAGGCCGCTGTCGTCGGCGCCGTAGCTCAGGCCCGCGGCCCGCGCGGGCAGGCGGATCATCTGCGCGATCGCGCGCGCGTCCGGCGGCGCCAGGTCCAGATGCGCGCCGCCTTCCTTGCCGCGCATCAGCGACGGCCAGCGCGCCAGCGCCGCATAGAAATCGTTGCGGCAGACCGCCAGCACCACCAGTCGCCCGCTGCTCACCAGCTGGTCGAGCATCCCGAGCCAGGCACCGATGCGCGCGTCGTCGTCCTGGAAGATCGCCTCCAGCCGGTCCAGCACCAGCAGCGGCGGGGCCTGCGCTCCGCCGCGCAGCGCGCGCGTGGCGTCCAGTCCGATCCCGAGCTGCCGCAGCACCTCGCGCGGCGCCACCCGCAGGTCCGTCGCCAGCGTGGCGATGCTGTAGCCGGACAGCAGCGGCACGCCCTGGCATTCCCAATCCAGCATCGCCCCGGCCACGCCGGCCCAGGCGTCCATCCCGCCCAGCGCGCCCAGGTCCACCAGCGCCGCCGCACTGACATGCAGCAAGTCGCCGCCGATGCTGCCGGCGCCTCCACCGGCATCGGCTGGCGTGCCGGCTCCGCCGACCGAGGCCGAGGCCGTGGCCGATCGCGTCAGCACGGGCATGAGCCCGGCCTGCACGAGCGAGGTCTTGCCCGAGCCGCTCGGCCCGAGCAGCACCACCAGCGGATGGCCCAGCCGCCATTGCCGCGTCAGGCGCGCGTGCAGCGCCGCGACGGCGTCGTCGCGGCCGAAGAACACGCTGGCGTGCGCCGCGTCGAACGGCTCCAGGCCGCGGAACGGCGACAAGCCGCGCCAGCCGCCGGCGTGGCTGCGCGGCCCCTCCGCCGAGAGCACGCCGATGGGCGCCACCAGCCGGTAGCCCTGCTTGCGGATCGTCTCCAGATAACGCGGCGCGGAGGCGCTGTCGCCCAGCGCGCGCCGCAGCCCGGCCACGACCTTGTGCACCGGGTTGTCGCCGAGCGTCGTGCCCTCCGGCCAGCAGTCCTGCAGCAGCGCCTCGGCCGACACCACCTGGCCCGGATGACGGCACAGCGCGGCCAGCACCGCCATCGGGCGCGGCTCCAGCGTCACGGTCTCGTCATCCCGTCGCAGCCGGCGCGTGGACACGTCGACGATCCAGTCGCCGAGCAGGAAGCTCAGCGGCTCGCCCGTGCTCAGCCCGCGCGCCGTCGGCGATGTCGGCGGCGATGTCGGCGGCGATGTCGGCGGCGATGTCAGCGTCGATGTCGGCGGCGTTGGCGGTGTCGTCGCGGAAGGCGGGCCCTCCTCGATCCTCGGATCCATGTCATCACTCCCTGGCCCGGCCTCTCCGGACCGTGATGGCGCGCAGTCTAGGAGCGGCAGCCCGCCGCGTCTGTATCTCCACCCCGCAAGTGTTGACAGCTTGACAGGGGACAGTCCGCGCTTGCGCCCGACGCGCGAGGGCCCCTGCCCGCCACGCTGAGCCGAATCTCCGAAAAGCCGGCCCCCAACATCGGCATCCGACGGATGGGACCCGGTACGCCGCGCTCCTATCGTTCAACCCATGATTGACGCCGCCCTCCTCCACATCGCCGGCCACCTGAACGCCGTGCTGCGCCGCTCGCACCAGTCGGCGGAGGACCTCGTCGCCGTGACCGCGCTGCATGAGGCGGACGGCGCCCCGGCCGCCGGCGCGGCGCACCGGCTCTGCGCCTTCCTGGTCAACCTGGAGCGCGACGCCGTGCCCGGCATGCCGGCGCACACCCTGGGCGGCGGCGAGCGGATGGCGCGCCACGCACCGCCGGTGCAGCTCAACCTGCTGGTGATGATCGCGGCCAACTACGGCGGCACCACCTATCCGGAAGCGCTCAAGCTGATCGGCAGCACCATCGCCTGCTTCCAGGCCACGCCGGTGCTCGATCCGCAGAACACGCCCGGACTGGACCCGCGCATCGACAAGCTCACGCTCAACATCGAGCCGCTGGGCCTGCACGACCTGGCCACGCTGTGGGGCGTGCTCGGCGGCCGCTACGTGCCGTCGGTGCTGTACCGCGTGCGCCTCCTGTCCATCGACGCCCGCAAGCCCGACGCGCAACTGCCGTCGGTGCGCACGCCGGCGGTCGGCGTCCACGGCTGAAGGGCGGGCACACATCATGGGTCCCTACTTCCCCTTGCTGCAGGTGGACGTCGCCCACGGCTACTACGCCGACGGCCGCTGCCGCGGCCTGCGCTTCGTCCCCGCCGGCACCACCGCCGAGCGGCTGCGCCGCGCCGACGCGCTGGTGCGGGCCGACGGCGGCTCGCTGCGGATCCACGGCCCGGCCGAGGCGATCGCGCGCCTGCGCGCCGATGCCGAGGACCGGTCCGGCGCGTTCGGCCAGGGCCCCGGCGAAGCTGCCGACGCGGGCCTGCATGAAGCCGCCGCGCTGAGCTGGTGCGTCTTCGCCACCGACGACGATTTCGCCTGCGGCACCGAGGACGCGGCCGACCGACCCCGCGAGCTGCTGTGGGTCGAGCCCCGCGACGTGGCGGACGACTCGGACACCAACGTCTCCGGCACCGCGGGCGACGCGATCCCCGTCCCGCTCCACGCACGGCCCCTGGCCCTGACGGCGCCCGGACTCCAGCCGCTGCTGACGCCGCACGACCGCCGCGTGATCCCGTTCGCGCTGCTGCACCTGCCGCTGCCGCGCCTGCCGGACCCGGGACCGTCCCACGATCCCGCCGCCTGGCCGGTGCGGTACCGCTGGCCGCTGGCGCCGCGCGCCACCGTCTGGAAGTACTGCCTGCTGGGCGACTGGAGCGAGCCCGCGCTCGCCGTCGTCGACCTGGCCGGCGAGACCGACTTCGCCCCGCCCGCGCCCGAGCGCCTGGACGACGGCACGCCGATGCTGGCCATCCGGTCCCTGCAGTGCGTGCCGCTGGCCCAGCGCTCGCCGCGCCGCTTCCAGCTGCGCAGCCGCCTCGAAGGCGGCGCCGGACCAGGGAGCCCGGCCGGCCCGGCTGGCCCGGGCGCCGGCGCCGGCTCAGGCAACCACGACAAGGTGCTGATCCGCCGCCTGCCCACGGCGGCGGCGCAACTGCTCGCCCGCGAAACGATAGCCGGCCGACCGGCGATCGTCTCCGAGATCCACGTGCATCGCTAACCCGCAGAGGAGGCCGCCATGGCTATGAAGACACCCGGTGTCTATATCGTCGAGAAGAATGCGTTTCCGAACTCGGTCGTCGAGGTGGCCACCGCGGTGCCCGCCTTCGTCGGCTACACCCGCCGGGCCGAGAACGGCGGCAAGTCGCTGCTGAACAAGCCCTGGCGCATCAGCTCGATGGCGGAGTACCACACCTACTTCGGCCACGGACCCGACCCCCACCTGACCATCGCCGAGGCGCCGCCCAACACGCGCTCGGACTTCCGCAGCGACGACAAGGACTACGCGCTGACGCAGGCCGACGGCGGCGACGGCGGCCGCTTCCTGCTGTACCACGGCATGGTGCACTTCTTCCAGAACGGCGGCGGCCCCTGCTACGTCGTCTCCGTCGGCAACTACGACGGCCTGGTCGAGGCGCAGAAGCTCACCGACGGCATCGACACGCTGGTCAAGGAGCAGGAACCGACCATGCTGGTCATCCCCGACGCGGTGCTGCTCAAGCGCGCCGACTGCGTCGCCGTCCAGCAGGCCATGCTGCAGCACTGCGGCGGCCGCATGCGCAACCGCATCGCCATCCTCGACGTCTGGAACGGCTACCTGGACCGCAAGGACCCGGGCGGCGATCCGATCGAGGGCTTCCGCAACGACCTGGGCGTCAACTTCCTGGACTTCGCCACGGCCTACTACCCGTGGGTCAACACCACCGTGGTGCAGGACAAGGACCTGGACTACACCCGCATCGCCAACCCCGCGCTGCTGGCCCAGCTGCTGCGCCAGGAACTGTCGCTGCCCGAGGCCGTCGACCCCGCGATGCCGCCGCGCACCGCGCAGCAGACCCAGGCCGTGGCCGACATCGTCAAGAACGACGAGGACTGGACCAAGTACGTCACCGACCTGGTCAACGCCTCGACCAAGTCCGACCTCGAGAAGCAGAAGGCGCTGACGCCCGCCGCGCTCGCCGTCGCGGTGGAGACGCACAAGTCGCTGCTGCACAAGAGCCTGGTCTCGATGAGTCCGCTCTACAACACCGTCATGACCGAGGCGCGCAACCGGCTCAACCTGCTGCCGCCCTCGGCCGCCATGGCCGGCGTGTACACCATGGTCGACAACAGCCGCGGCGTCTGGAAGGCGCCCGCCAACGTCAGCCTCAACGGCGTGGTCTCGCCCGAGGTCACCATCTCGCACGAGGACCAGGAAGACCTCAACGTCACCACGCAAGGCAAGTCGATCAACGCGATCCGGTCCTTCATCGGCGAGGGCGTGCTCGTCTGGGGCGCCCGCACGCTGGACGGCAACAGCCTGGACTGGCGCTACATCAACGTGCGCCGCACGATGATCATGCTGGAGGAGTCCTGCCGGCTGGCGTCCAAGGCGATGGTCTTCGAGCCCAACGTGGCCAATACCTGGGTGACCATCAAGAGCATGATCTCCAGCTTCCTCACCGGGATCTGGAAGCGCGGCGGCCTGGCCGGCGCGGTCCCCGACGACGCCTTCAGCGTCCACGTCGGCCTGGGCGAGACGATGACCCCCGAGGACATCCTCGAAGGCATCCTGCGCGTGACCGTCCTGGTCGCCATCAGCCGCCCCGCCGAATTCATCGAGATCACCTTCCAGCAGCAGATGCAGAAGTCGTGATGCCCGCGGGCATCGGACTCCCCATTCATCCATAACCCTCGCGGAGGCAGGCAATGGCAGACGACGGATCAGCGCAATCGGCCACGGTGTGGCCCCTCCCCAAGTTCCGCTTCGAAGTGAAGTGGGACTCGGCGGTGATGTCCTTCCAGGAAGTGTCCGGACTGGACGTGGAAGCGCAGCCCATCGAGTACCGGCACGGGGACAGCCCCGCGTTCTCGGTGCTCAAGATGCCGGGCATGAAGAAGTACAGCGACGTCACGATGAAGAAAGGCGTCTTCAAGGGCGACAACAAGTTCTGGGACTGGTTCAACGAGATCAAGATGAACACCATCAAGCGCAAGCCGGTGACCATCAGTCTCCTGGACGAGGCCGGCAAGCCGACCATGGTCTGGACGCTGGCCAACGCCTGGCCGACCAAGATCACCAGCACCGACCTGAAGTCCACCGGCAACGAGGTGGCGATCGAGACCATCGTGATCGCGCACGAAGGCCTCGTCATCGCCAACGCCTGATGCCGCCGGTCCCGCCCGCGCCGCCGCTGCCGCCCGCGGCCCGTCCGTCGGCGCGGGTGAGCCCGACGCCGGCGGCGGCGAAGCGGCCGTCCGCGGCGGCCGGCGCCGCGGGTCCGGGCAACGCGTCGGCCTCGGCCGCGCTGCGGGCCGAGATGCTCTACCCGCCGCCGGCCTTCCGCTTCGCGGTGACCTTCGGGTCGGCCGGCAGGAACAGCGACAACGCCTTCCGCGAGGTCACCGGCCTGGGGCCGGAGCTGGACACGGAGACGGTGGTCGAAGGCGGACAGAACACCTTCGTCCACCAGCTGCCCAAGCCGGCCAAGCATCCGAAGCTGGTGCTCTCGCGCGGCGTCGCGACGATGGAGTCGGGCCTGCTGCAGTGGTGCCAGGACGTGCTGGAAGGCGGCTTCGCCCAGCCCATCGTGCCGCAGCTGCTGCACGTCTTCCTGCTCGACCAGGAC
This sequence comes from uncultured Roseateles sp., assembly GCA_946886855.1. Next base: position 32,154 of record CAMPJJ010000029.1, read on the forward strand.
GGCGGTCCGCTGCGGGTGTGGTCGGTGAGGAACGCATATCCGGTGAAGTGGTCGGTCGAGGCCTTCCAGTCCACCCGCAACGAGGTCGCCATCGAACGCGTCGAGCTGGCCTACGCCGGATCGAGCCGCCTGGTGTGACGGCACGCCGGCCACGGCCGCCCCGGGATCAAGACCTGACCCCCGATCGAGAAAGACCATGAGCATCGAAGTCAGACAACTGCTGATCCGCTCGCAGGTGACGCCCGCCCCGGCGCCGCCCGCGCCCGCGATCGCCCAGCGGGACCTGCAGCGGCTGCGCGAGCAGCTGCTCGCCGAATGCCGCGCCTGGCTGGCCGACCGGCTGCGCGCGCAACGGGAGCGTTGAGATGCCGGCGCCCGCCACCGCTTCGTCGTCATCGTCGTCATCGGCGTCATCGGCGTCATCGGCGTCATCGGCGTCGTCCTCGTCGACGTCCGCCTCGCCGCAGCTGACCCGGCTGCTGCTGACGCGCTACAACCTCAGCAAGACCGGCACGGTCGAGCTGGACAAGGACGTCACCTTCCAGGCGCAGATCAACCCGTCCGAGTTCAGCCACAGCTTCGGCATCCGCTACGACAAGACCAAGTCGCAGGGCTCGCCCGGCGTGGAGCCGAAGTTCAGCGCCATCGACGACGAGCGCGTCAACTTCTCCATCGTACTGGACAGCACCGGCGTGGTCCCGGCCGTGCCGGGCCAGCCCACCGACGTGAAGGGCCAGCTCGCCCAGCTCAACAAGGTGGTGTACGAATACATCGACCTGCGCACCGAGCCGCCCTACGTGCGGGTGCTGTGGGGCACGCTGATCTTCTTCGGCCGGCTGGAGTCGCTCAAGACGCAGTACACGCTGTTCAAGCCGGGCGGCGATCCGCTGCGCGCCAAGGTGGACATGAGCTTCGTCGGCGCGATGAGCAAGGAGGAGGAGCGCCGCGTCACCAGCCGCGCCAGCACCTCCGACCTGACGCGCACGGTGACGATGAAGAAGAACGACTCGCTGGGCGCGCTGTGCGAGCAGATCTACGGGGACTCGTCGTCCTTCATGAAGGTCGCCCGCTACAACGGCCTGACCGACTTCCGCAACATCCCGCCCGGGACGGTGCTGAAGTTTCCACCGGTGGGGAAGTGACATGCCCGGCGTCTCACCGCTCCAGGACAGCGTCGGCGTCGTGTCGCTCAGCGTGCTGATCGACGGCGAGCGCCTGCCCGAAAGCGCCGACCTCATGTCGGTGACCGTGCGCCGCGCCGCCAACACCGTGCCCAGCGCGCGGCTGGTGTTCAACGACGGCGACATGCCGGACCGCGAGTTCCCGCTCAGCGACGCGGCCCACTTCAAGCCCGGCGCCGCGTTGACGGTGCAGGCCGGCTACGGGCTGCAGGAGGAGACGATCTTCGAAGGCCTGGTCGTGCGCCACGGCCTGCGGGTCGAGGGCGACAACGACGCGCGCCTGATCGTCGAGTGCCGCGACAAGGCGGTGAAGATGACGGTCGGCCGCCGCAACGTGAACTATGTCGACCAGCTCGACAGCGACATCATGAGCACGCTGGCCGGCGCCCACGGCCTGGCCGCCGACGTCGAGGCGACCACCATCACGCATCCCGAGCTGGTGCAGCACTTCTGCAGCGACTGGGACTTCTTGCTCACGCGGGCCGATGCCAACGGCATGCTGGTGTCGGTCAACGACGGCGCGCTGACCGTGGCCACGCCCAAGGCGGCCGGCGAGGCGGCGCTGTCGGTGACCTACGGCATCGACCTGATCTCGTTCGAGGGCGACGTGGACGCGCGCCACCAGTACGGCAGCGCGATGGCGGTGTCCTGGGATCCGAAGGCGCAGGCCGCGCTGGAAGGCACCGCCGCCGATCCGGCCGCGCTGCCGGTGCAGGGCGACCTGGACACGAGCACGCTGTCCGAGGTCATCGGCCTGGCGAGCTTCCGGCTGCAGGCCGGCGCGCCGCAATCGCGCGACATGCTGACGCAGTGGGCCAAGGCGCAGCAGCTCAAGTCCGGCCTGGCGCGGCTGCGCGGCCGCCTGAGCTTCCAGGGCAGCGCCAAGGCCAAGGTCGGCGGGCTCATCGAGCTGCAGGGCGTGGGCAAGCGCTTCAGCGGCGCGGTCTACATCACCGGGCTGCGCCACCACATCGAGGACGGCGCCTGGACGACCGAGGCCGACTTCGGCCTCGATCCCGACTGGTTCAGCGCGCGGCCCGACGTGCCCGCGCCAGCGGCCGCCGGCCTGCTGCCGCCGGTGCCGGGGCTGCAGGTCGGCGTGGTGATGAAGCTCGATGCCGATCCCGCCGGCGAGCAGCGCATCCAGGTCAAGGTGCCGGTGCTGCAGGCCGAGACCGAAGGCGTCTGGGCGCGGCTGCTGCAGTCGCACGCCAGCAGCGGCTTCGGCGCCTTCTTCCTGCCCGAGGTCGGCGACGAGGTCGTGCTGGGCTACTTCGCCGGCGACCCCTCGCACCCGGTCATCCTGGGCAGCCTCTACAGCAGCAGCCGCACCCCGCCCTATGCGCTGGCGGCGCCCAACGACACCAAGGCCTTCGTCACGCGCTGCAAGCACAAGCTCGAGTTCGACGAGAAGGACAAGGTCATCACCGTCACCACGCCGGGCAACAACCGCATCGTGCTGAGCGACAAGGACAAGTCCATCCTGCTCGAGGACCAGAACGGCAACAAGGTCGAGCTCAGCCCCTCGGGCATCGCGCTGGACAGTCCCAAGGACATCACCGTCACCGCCAAGGGGCAGATCCAGCTGGACGCGGTCGGCGCGGTGTCGATCACGTCCAAGGCCGACGTCAAGACCACCGGCATGAACGTCAACTGCGAGGCGCAGATGGCCTTCTCCGCCAAGGGCAACGTCGCCGCGGAACTCTCGGCCTCGGGTCAGACCGTGGTCAAGGGCGCGATGGTCATGATCAACTGAGAAAGGACACGCCGTGCCGCCCGCCGCCCGCCTCACCGACCTGCATGTCTGCCCCCTGGTCACGCCCGGCCTGCCGCCGGTCCCGCACGTGGGCGGACCGGTCATCGGACCGGGCGTGCCCACCGTGCTGATCGGCGCGCTGCCCGCGGCCGTGCTGGGCGACAACGCGACCTGCGTCGGCCCGCCGGACGCCATCGTCAAGGGCTCCGCGACGGTGATGATCGGCGGCCGGCCGGCCGCGCGCGTCGGCGACACCACCGCGCACGGCGGCAACATCGCGATCGGGCTGCCGACCGTGATGATCGGAGGCTGACATGGACGCCGACCACGACTTCCTCGGCACCGGCTGGGCCTTCCCGCCCGCCTTCGACCGGCGCACCCGCGGCGGCGTGATGGTGTCGGGCGTGACCGACGTCGAGGAGAGCCTGCGCATCCTGCTCACCACCGCGCCCGGCGAACGCATCATGCACCCGACCTACGGCTGCGGCCTGCGGCGCATGGTCTTCGAGACCATGAACGACAGCACGCTGACGGAGATCCGCAGCCTGATCCAGCAGGCCATCCTGTTCTTCGAGGCGCGCATCGCGTTGAACGCGATCGACATCGACACCTCCGGGCTGTACGACGGCGTGCTGCGCATCCAGCTCGACTACACGCTGCGCAGCAGCAACAGCCGCCACAACTTCGTGTTCCCGCTCTATGTGCGGGAAGGCGACGTGCTGGGGAGCGAACCCGCATGAACACCGGCACCGAACAGCGCGAGCGTTTCCCGCAAGCCCTGGCCCCCGGCTACTTCCGCCCGGACGACCTGGACTTCGAGCAGCGCGTCGAGATGACGGCCCAGCTCGCGCGTCATCTGCGCTTCATCGACCTGGACGACCACGACGCCGGCGACTGGAGCGCGCTCTTCGCCACCGATCCGACGCTGGTGATGGCGCGCATCGCGGCGGTGGATCCGTGGCCGATGCAGCAGCATTTCGGCCGCGAGGTGGACGCCGCCCCGCTGCCGCACCTGGCGCGCCAGGTGCTCACGCTGGCCGGCTGGCTGGACCTGTGGTGGCGCGCGCTGGCGGGCATCCACGACACCGCGCCGCGCGTGCTGCGCGAGCGCATCCAGCTCCTGGTCGACCAGCAGCTGGCGGCGGACCTGCGCTGGGTCGAGCGCCGCTTCCTGTTGGGAACCGAGGCGGCAGCCGGATCGAACGGCACCAACGGCACCAACGCCAACAACGCCAACAACGCCAACAACGGCAATAACGGACAGCACGGTGCGCCGGCGCCGCGTCCGCCCAGCCCCGTGGAGCGCGAGCTCTCGCGCATGTGGCACCGCAGGATCGGCGAAGAGCCGACCGTCGATCCCCAGGCCGAGCGCGAGGACCGCGAGCGCCTGCGCGAGCGCTTCTTCGCCTTCCTCAGCGCGGTCGAAGAGGTGCGCCGCCTGGCGCGCGAGCTGCTGCCCGACAGCATCGCCACGGCCAACCATGAGCCCGCGGCGGCGCTGCTGATCGCCTTCCTGAAGGTGTGCGAGACGGCGCAGCGCGAGGTCAACCGCTTCCCCGCCCGCCACACCGCGTTCTACTACCGCGACTGCCTCGGTTTCGACCTCGCGCCCTCGCGCGCGGACAGCGTGCACCTCGCCTGCCAGCGCGACCTGCGCGCCCCCGGCGACGTGTTCCTGCCACCGGGCACCGCCTTCGACGCGGGCAAGGACGCGGCGGGCCGGCCGGTGCGTTTCGTCAGCGACGGGCCGTTGATGGTCACCGACGCGCGGGTGGAGACGCTGCGCACGCTGCGGCTGGAACGGGACCGGCTGATCGCACCCGAGCGCGACCTGAACTACGTCACCCGCGCCAAGGTCGCGCAGCCGGTGGCCGATGGCCGCACGGTCTGGCCGCTGTTTGGCGCGGCCGGCGGCGCGGGGGCGGAGGACGCGCGCATCGGGCTGGCGATCGCATCGCCGCTGCTGTGGCTGCGCGAGGGCGAACGCGAGATCCGCGTGATCCTGCGCCAGACCTCGTCCGGCGCCGCGCCGGACCTGCGCGGCCTGCGCGACGCGGTGCTGCGCGCCAAGACCGCCGAGGACTTCCGCGAGGCCTTCGGCAATCTGGTGCCGCAGTGGCTGCTGGCCGGCGGGGATGCCGCCGCGCCTGCCCCCGACGACCTCCGCGACACCGACTGGATCTCGATGCGCAACGCCGCGCACCGCCTGCTCGGTCACGGCCTGCCGGCGATGTTCGACGGCTCGGGCGCGCCCCACCGGGCGCTGCTCTTCGACCGGCTGCTGCAGGGCGCCTTCCGCCTGAGCCTGAGCACGGCGACCGGCTGGTGGACCGTCGAGAGCCGTCTCGACCGCGCCGCCGGCGCGGGCCTGTCGCTGCTGATCCGGCTGCGCGCCGATGCGCCCGCCATCACCGGCTGCGACCCCGCCGTGCACGGCGCGGAGTGGCCGACGCGCCTGCCGGTGCTGCGCCTGGAGGTCGCGACGCAGGGGCGGCTCTATCCCTACTCGCTGCTGGCGCGGCTGCCGCTGGCGGAGGTCGACCTGCGCGTGAGCGTGCGCGGCGTGCGCGACGTGCGCCTGGCCAACGGCCTGGGCCGGCTGGACCCGTCGAAGGCCTTCGCGCCCTTCGGCCCGCTGCCGGGGCTGTCGTCCTACCTGGTCGTCGGCTCGCCCGAGGCGGCGCGCAAGACGCTGGACCGGCTGTCGCTGGACATCGAATGGGGCGGCCTGCCGCTGGAGCCCGGCGGCTTCGACACGCACTACGCCGGCTACGGCGGCCCTGCCGGCAAGGAGCTGCGCCAGGGCCGCTTCACCACGGCGATCGCCTGGCTGCGCGACAGCCAATGGCAGGCCTGCGCGAACCGCTCCGCCCAGCAGCCGCTGTTCGCCGACCCCACCCCGGCCGGCGAGCTGGTCGCGGCGCAGCACATCGAGGTCGACCCCGGCTCGGTGCGCAAGCTCAGCCGCGCCACCGAGGAGGACTGGTCGACGATGGCCATCCCGCGCAACGGCCTGTGCCGGCTGCAGCTCAGCGGTCCGCGCGCGGCCTTCGGCCATGCGGCCTATCCGATCGAGCTGGCCGCCACCGTGGCCGCCAATGCCCGCACCAGGCGCCCGAGCCCGCTGCCGAATCCGCCGTACACGCCGGTGATCGAGCGCCTCTGGCTGAACTACGAGGCCGCCAGCGTCATCGCGCTGGACCGCGACGACGATCCGCCCGAGGGCGTCGACGGCGAGCGGCTGTTCCACCTCCATCCCTTCGGCCTGCAGACGCTGTATTCCGCGGTCTCGGGCGGCGGGCACGACCTGCTGCCGCGGCTGGGCGCCGACGGCAACCTCTACATCGGCCTGGCCTCCTCCGATCCCGGCGGCGTGCTGACGCTGCTGTTCCAGCTGCGCGAGTCCTCCGCGCGCAGCCTGCTCAACGGCCACCGCCCGCGCGGCGTGTCCTGGGCCACGCTGGCCAACGACGAGTGGCGGCCGCTGGCGCCCTCGCGGGTGCTGGGCGACACGACGCACGGCTGCCTGACCTCCGGCATCGTGACGCTGGACCTGCCGCGCGACATGAGCACCGACCACACCGTGATGCCGGCCGGCCTGTACTGGCTGCGGCTGTCGGCGCGCGAGGCCTTCGACAGCTTCGCGGGCCTGGTGTCGGTGCGCACGCAGGGGCTGCGGCTGCGCCGGCAGATGCCGGAGGAGACGCCCGACGCGGGCCGCGCCGGCAAGGCGCCCGCGCCGCCGGAGCCGCTGGCCGACGGCGTCATCGTGCGTCCCTCGGCGACGCTGCCGGGCCTGGCCGCGGTGACGCAGGTCGGGCGGTCCTTCAGCCTGCAGCGCGAGGAGGACGAGCGCGCCATGATCACCCGCGCCGGCGAGCGGCTGCAGCACAAGGGCCGCGCCTCGGTGAGCTGGGATGTGGAGCGGCTGCTGCTCTCGCGCTTCCCCGACGTGATGAAGGCGCGTTGCATCCCGGCGCAGGACGGCAGCGGCGTCGTGACCGCGGTGGTGATCCCGACGCTGCCGCGCAACCTGCCCGCGCTGGCCTGCGCGGCGCCGCGCTTCAACGCGGTCGAGCTGGCCCGCATGACCGCCGCGCTGGCGGAGATCGGCTCGCCCTTCGCGCGCTTCCAGGTGCGCAATCCCGCCTACGACCGGCTGCAGCTGCGGGCGACGCTCGGCCTGACGCGCGGCGCGCATGAGGGCGCGACGCTGCGCCGCGTCAACGAGGCCATCGTCCACTGCCTGTCGCCGTGGTTCGACGACGGCTACGGCGCGCGCTTCGACTGGCTGGTGCGCAGCGAGGACCTCGAGGCCCGGCTGCGCGCGCTCGACGGCGTGAGCTTCGTGACGCAGCTGTCGCTGATCACCGTCGCCTGCGACGACCGCGACGTCTACACGCTCTCGGACACGGCCCGCGCGCCGCTGGGCGCCCCGCCATCGGGTCGGCCCGGCCAGGACGGCACGCAGCCGGCGACCGGCGCGGCCCATGCGCGCGCGCGGCTGCCGTGGAGCATCGCGCTGCCGATGCCGCAGCACATCCTCACCGCGGTCGACCGCTTCCCGGAGACGGTGTCGCCGCGCGCCACCGGCGTCGACCGGCTGGCGGTCGGCAGCACCTTCGTCATCGGAGGCCCGGACCGCGGCGGACCGGACGGGCAGGACGCCGCGCCCGCCTTCGTCGTCGGCAGGAGCGCGCCATGACGACCCGCAACCGCGACACGCTCAAGCAGTTCTTCCAGGAAGGGCGGCTGCCCACCAGCGACCACTTCGGCGACCTGATCGACTCGATGCTCAACATGAGCGACGAGGGCTTCCGCAAGACGCCGGAGAACGGCGTCGAAGTGTCGACACCGGTCAGCCACGACGCGCTGATCAGCTTCTACCGCGAGCAGAGCGGCCGCGAGGCGATCTGGTCGATGGCCTACGGCGGCGACCGCGACCAGCTGCTGTTCCATCACGGCGACGCGCGCGCCGCCGGCACGCGGGATCCGGTGCTGGCGCTGGACACCGAGGGCCGCGTCGGCATCGGCACGGCCCGGCCGCGCCAGGCGCTGGAGGTGGCGGGCGTGGTCGCGTCCTCGGGGCGGCTGGGCGACCTGCGCCGCGAGGACGACACCGGCCAGCCGCTCAAGGCCGACGGCGAGTGGCACGACCTGACCGGCCCCTTGAGCGGCTGCCAGGCCTTCGAGGTGATGGCCGGCGTCGGGCAGAAGGACGGCGGACGCTTCGCGATGCTGCATGCGATCGCGATGAACACCTACAACCCGCTGCCGGGCTGGCTGGAGTTCCTCTCGCCGCGCAAGCGCATCCGCAGCCAGCACGCCTGGTACGGCCGCCGCTGCGACCGCATCCAGCTGCGCTGGGCCGGCGGCCACGGGCGGCGCGCCAGCTACCGCCTGCAGATCCGCACCCAATGCGACTACGGCGAGGGCAAGGTCATCCAGGCCTCCGTCTCGCAGCTGTGGTTCGACCCGGAGATGACCGGAGGCACGCTGTGAGCACGGGCGGCGCATCCCCGCGTCCATCGGCGTGGCCGCCGGACCTGCACGGTCCGGCCGTGCGCCCGGCGGCATCGCAGGCGGCATCGGCGCCGTCGGCGCCGGTGAAGCTGTCGCCGACGACGGAGGAAGAACGCGACGTCGGCTTCGACGGGCTGCGCGCACGCGGCATCGGCCTGCTGCAGAAGCTCAGCGGCGGCGTCTGGACCGATCACAACCTGCACGACCCGGGCATCACGATGCTGGAGCAGCTGTGCTTCGGACTCACCGACGTCGTCTACCGCGCGGGCTTCCCGGTCGCGGACCACCTCACCGATGCGGACGGCACCATCGACTACGAGGCCCTCTCGCTGCATCCGCCGGCCGAGGTCTTCCCCTGCCGACCGACCACGCCGGCGGACTACCGGCGTCATCTGCTCGACGCGACGCCCGGCCTGGATGACGCCACGCTGGTGCCGGAGCCCGGCACCGGCCTGTACCGGTTGCAGCTGCAGCTGTCGCGGGATTCGGGAGGGCCATCGGGAGGTCCATCGGGAGGACCGCGGGACGCCACAGCGGGCGCCCGCCTGTCCGACGAGGTCGCCGGGGAACGCATCGCCGCGGCGCGCGCGGCCTACTTCGAGCGCCGCAACCTCGGCGAGGACCTCCACCCGGACATCGTGCGCATGCGCGACGTGCCCTGCGACCTGCACGCCGACATCGACATCGCCGGTCCGCGCGACGGCGTCGACATCCTGGCCGAGGTCTACGACCGCTGCGCGCGCCACATCGCACGCGCGGCGGTCTCGCGCACGCTGGACGAGCTGCTGCGCGAGGGCCGTTCGCTGGAACGCATCTACACCGGGCCGGCGCTGCGCAACGGCTTCATCGAGGACGCGCCCGCGCCGGAGGCGGGCTACGCCGCCGAGCGGCTGTTCCTCTCGGACCTGACGACGGTGGTGCTGTCGGTGCCCGGCGTGGTCGATGCGCGCGTGATGGCGCTGCGGGCCGAAGGCCGCGAGGCGACGGCGGGCTCGGTCGAATGGCGCGGCGCGGACTGGGCGCTGTCGCTGCGCCTGCCCGACCGCGACGTGCCGTCCACGATCAGCGTGCGGCGCCGCGGCAACGTGGTGCCGGTGGCCTGGAACGACCTGCGCCGTCGGCTCGAGGACCTGCGCTCGGCCGGGCGCTCCCATCGCGCGCGCGGGCGCACCGAACAGGCCGCGCGCGCCGCCGAGCTGCTGCCGCGCGGCGTGCACCGGCGCCTGGACGCCTATGTCTCGGTGCAGGAGCACCTGCCCGCGATCTACGGCCTCGGCCGCTACGGCGTACCCTCCTCCGCGCCGCCGCAGCGGCAGGCGCGCGCCAAGCAGCTCAAGGCCTACCTGGTGATGCAGGAGCAGGCCATCGCGCAAGGCCTGGCACAGCTGCAGCATCTTCGCGAGCTGTTCTCGGTCACGCCCGGCGCGCGCCAGGGCCTGTGGACGCAGCTGATCGGCGCCGAGGCCGTGCCGGGGCTGGACCAGCTCTACCTGCATCCGCCGCAGGTCGTCATGGAGGCGGTGTACCGCCCCTTCGACCGCTCGGCGCGGCGCAAGAACCGGGCGCTGGACCACCTGCTGGCGCTGCACGGCGAGACCTACACGCAGAACTCGATGCGGCAGTTCCTGGGCCACCTCAGCCCCGAGGAGGCCGAGACCCTGCTGCTGGAGAACAAGGCCACCTGGCTGCGCGACATCGTGCAGCTGACGCGCGATCGCGCCGGCGGTTTCGATCCGGGCCGGCCGTCGTGGGACGTGGCGGAGAACTGCGGCGGCTTGCAGCGCCGGGCCAGCCTGCTGCTGGGTTTCAGGCAATGGCACGACCGGCCGCTGACGCGCGCGCTGCGCGAGCAGCGCTTCACCATCGTCGCGACGCCGGGCGCCGGGCATCAGCCGTGGCTGCTCGACGGCCAGGACGACACGGTGCGGCTGGCGCCGTCCGCCGGCCACGCGGTGCAGCCGGCCGACCGCGCGCAGGTGCGCGAGGACCTGCAGCGCATGCCCTGGCTGCGCCTGCCGATCCCGGCCGGACTGCTGCGCGCCGGGCAGCGCAGCTCACACTACCGATTGATGCCGAGCCCGGGGACCTCCTGGAGCGCAAGTGCGAGCAAGGACAGCAGCAGCGGCAGCGGCGACAGAAGCGGCAGCGGCGACAGAAGCGGCAGCGGCGGCAGCGGCAGCCATGGCGGCGGCGCTTGCCGGCTGATCCTCGGCCCTGACGAGGATCAGCGCTGGTGGCTGCTGGGCGAGTTCCCCGACGCCGCCGCCGCGCGTCGCGGCGCCGCCAGCCTGCGGCTCTTCCTGCGCCATCTGGACCAGGAGAGCGAAGGCATGCACGTCGTCGAGCACGTGCTGCTGCGCCCGCTGCGGCAGGACGCGCTCGCGCATGCGCGGCTGGGCTTGTCGAAGGACTTCCACCAGCTGCGCGTGACCGTGGTGCTGCCGGGATGGACGCAGCGCACCTCCCAGCCCGCGTTCCGCAACTTCGCGGAGGAGACGCTGCGCATCAGCTGCCCGGCTCATCTGACGCTGCGTTGCGTTTGGCTGGACGCGGAAGCAATGCAACGCTTCGAGGACACCTATTCGGCCTGGCTGGAGGCGCGCCTCGCGTGGGCCGGCGCGCCGGACAGCGACCGCGCCAGGACGCTGGCGGACGAGACCGCCTGCCGCGTCATCGAGCGCCTGGGGATCGACGATCCGACGAGGGATGGGGGCGACGGCGGCCATGGTGGCGGCTCCGGCCGCGGCCCGCGCGCAGAGGACGACGGCCAAGCGCCGGTCGTGCAAGGCCATGCGTGAGTCCGACCGCCCGTTGCCGCACCTCGTCGAACGCATGACGGTCGACGCCGACTTCGGCGCCTGCCTGGGGTTCGGCCTTGGCGCGGGCCACGGCATGGGCCAGGGCCAGGGCATGGGCCAGGGCATGGGCCAGGGCATGGGCACCTCGCCGGGCGAAACCGAGGCGCGCCTCGTCGCCTGCGTCCAAGGCCCGCTGCTGCGCGTGATCGACGAGGTCTTCGACGCCTGCTGCCCGCCCGAGGAACACTGGCGCCTGGACGAGCTGGAGATCGACCTGGGCGAGCTGCCCGCCGCGGAGTGGGAGACCGCAGCGCCGCGCGTGCTGCGCGAGCGCCTGCGCCGCGTGCTGGAGGAACTGCGCGGCCCCGGCGCGATCAGCGCGTCCGGCCGCGCGACCGGTCTGCGCGTGCGCACCCGGCCGCAGGCGCGGCGCGACGCCTTGCTGCACTTCCTTCGACATGGTCGGCTGCCGTGGCAGGGCCGCGGAGACGATCCGGTCAGCCTCGCCCGCGAGGCCTTGCGCGAGGACGCCGGGGCGCTGGTCGCCGCGTTGCGCGCCGCGCCCGATCGCGCGGCCTTGCTGCGGCGGCTGGCCGCGCAGTTCGACGAGGACCTGCTGGGCACGCTGGTCCACGCCTTCATGCCGGGGGAACCGGCCGCGGCGGCGAAGCTGCTCGACATCGTCGCGCAGGCGCGGCGCGACGGGCGCTCGCCGCGCACCCGCGCCGCCCTGTGGGAATCGGTGCTGGGTCAGGCGATGGACCATGCGGTCGCGCCGCGACCGGCCGCGCTGATGCTGCTGCGGGCGCAAGTGCTCGCGGCGCTGGATGCGGGCGCGGCGTTCTCCGGCGGCGGCGATCCGCTGCGCGGCATCGCGCATGCGTGGGCGCCGCTGCTGCGCGAGGACCGCGACTGGCTGCGCGCCACGCTGCAACGTGTCGGCGAGGCGGCCACGGTGCGCGAGCGGCTGGTGCAGGCGCTGCCCGAGCCGCTGCTGCCGCGCCTGCTCAGCCTGTGGATGGCCGAGCCCGCCGCCGAGGCCGTCGCCGCGTGGATCGCCGCCGTCGCGTCCGGCGAGGTGCCGGGCGTGCTGTCGCACGGGAGGGGCGCGCTGTCGCATGAACTCGCGGCGGCGATGCACGGCGCCCGCACGATGGGACGCTCCTCGTCGCGCCCGCTTTCGCCGACCGCCGATGGCGCGACGGTCGAAGCGCGCCGGCGTCGGCTCTGGCAGGCCACGCTCGGCCACGCGGTGCGTCATCCGACGACGAGCTTCGACCCGGCGCGCTACGAAGCCGAGGTCCGCGAAGACCTGGAGCGTCACGCGCCACCCGGTGCCGAGCCGCCGGCGCGCTGGTTCGACCGCGCCGTGCGCGCGGCCACCGCCGTGCTGTCGGCCGCGCTGTCCCTGCTGCGGCTGCCGTGGCGCAAGTCGCCGGCCGCATCGCGCGCGTCTTCCGACCGGGACGGATCCGGCGGTTCGAAGGCAGGCGGCTCCGCGACGGAAGGCGGCGTTGATGACCACGCAGATGCCGACGCAGATGCCGACGCCATGACCGAGCAGATCGCCGTCGGCAACGCCGGCCTGGTGCTGGTGTCGCCCTACCTGCCGCGGCTGTTCTCGATGCTCGGCCTCGCCGACGAGCGCGCGTTCCTCGGCCCGGAAGCGGCGTCTCGCGCCGCGCTGCTGCTGCAGGCGCTCGCGACCGGCCACGCAGCCGGGCCGGAATCGGAACTGGTGCTCAACAAGCTGCTGTGCGGCCTGCCGCTGGACGCGCCGCTGCCGCGCGTGATCGATCTCTCCGACGCGGAGCGCGACGCGATCGACGGCCTGATCGGCGCGGTCATCCAGCACTGGCGGATCCTGGGCACGACCTCGATCGACGGCCTGCGCGGCACCTTCCTGCGCCGCGCCGGCCATCTGGCGCGGCGCGACGACGCGTGGCAGCTCGCGGTCGAGCCGGGGCCCTTCGACATGCTGATCGATCAACTGCCGTGGGGCTACGCGACCTTGCGACATCCGTGGATGGAAAGGGTGATTCATGTGGACTGGCGCTGACCCGTCGCCCCGCGCGACGTCCAACGCGCGGGCCTTGGAAGCCGAGTTGCAGTGGCTGGACCACGTGCTGCAGCTGCGGCTGGCCGGACACTTCGGGCAGGACGGCGCGCCGGCGTCGCCGCACGCCGCGGCGGATCGCGGCGAGCTGCCGCTTCCGCCGCCCTTGCCGGCCACACCCGACGACGACCTCACCCGCCTGATCCGCGAAGGCGGGCTCGGTCCGGCGGAGCGGCTGGTGCTCGCGCTCGCGCTGGCGCCGCACCTGCGGCCGCAGCTGATGGACCTCCTCTTCGTCAGCAACCGCAACCTGGACCGCGGCTTCTGCGAGTTCGGCGGCTGGAAGGGCCGGCACCACGGCGGCTTCCTGCCGACGGTGGAGACGGCGGCCTTCCTGCTCGCAGGCGAGGACCTCTCGCGCCGCTTCGCCCTGCGGCAGATGCTGGACGAGACCGCGCCGCTGCGTCGGCTCGGGCTGGTGCGGCTCGCCCATGAGGCGCCGGGCGAGCCCTGGTACGGCTCCGCGCTGCTGGCCGGCGCCGACACGCTGGACCTGCTGTGCACCGGCGAGTCGCGCAAGCCCGACTACAGCACGCAGTTCCCCGCCAAGCTCATCGAGACCCAGCTCGGCTGGGACGACCTGGTGCTGGATCCCGACGTGATGGAGGAAGTCGAGGCCATCATCACCTGGGCCCGCCACGGCGACACGCTGATGCGGGACTGGCAGCTCGACAAGGCGCTCAAGCCCGGTTACCGCTGCCTGTTCTTCGGCCCGCCCGGCACCGGCAAGACGCTCACCGCCACGCTCATCGGCGACAAGGTCGGCGCGGACGTCTACCGCATCGACCTGTCGATGGTGGTGTCCAAGTACATCGGCGAGACGGAGAAGAACCTCGCCCAGGTCTTCGACCAGGCGCAGCACCGGCGCTGGATCCTGTTCTTCGACGAGGCGGACGCGCTCTTCGGCAAGCGGACCGCGACCTCCAGCAGCAACGACCGCCACGCCAACCAGGAGGTGTCCTACCTGCTGCAACGGGTCGAGGACTTCCCCGGCACGGTCATCCTGGCCAGCAACCTCAAGGGCAACATCGACGACGCCTTCGCGCGGCGTTTCCAGTCGGCGGTGTATTTCCCGATGCCGGACGCCGAGCAGCGCCTGCGGCTGTGGGAAGGCATGGTGCGGCACACCGGGCGGCTGGACGTGGACGTGGACCTGGCCGACTTCGCCGAGCGGCATGAACTGGCCGGCGGCGCCATCGCCAACGTGGTGCGCTTCGGCGCGATCAACGCGATGCAGGCGGGACGCGACCGCATCCTGGCCGCCGACCTGCGCCGCGGCATCGCCAAGGAACTGCGCAAGGAAGGACGCACGGTGTAGCCGCCATGGGAACTCGCGCCTTCCTCCGATCGCTGCGTCGACGCGGGTCCGTCGACGACTGGGCCGACGACGCGCCCGACACCGGCCCGCGCGCCTCGTCGCCCTGCCGCCACTGCGCGCGCCTGCGCTGGTTCGTCGGCGGCACGCTGCTCGCGGCGGCGCTGCTGGTGCTGCACGCGGGCGCGCAGTCGCCGTCACGATCGTCTGCCGCCGCGCCGCCCGCTGCGTCCCCGGCGTCCCCGGCGTCCCCGGCGTCCCCGGCGTCTCCGAAGAAGGTGTCGTCGAACGTTGCTGCGGCAGCAGCGTCGGCGGCTTCGGCAGCTTCGGCGGCGGCCGACGCGACGGTCTACGTGGCCACGCCGCGCCCGCTGCCGCCGCGCCCTGAAGAGCCGATCGCATCAGCCGCGCTGGCGGCGCCGACGTCGGCCGCCCCGCCCGCCCCGGGCGCCGCTTCCTCGGCCGGCCGCGATCCGATGTGGCTGGTCTACCAGACCATCCCGCTGCCGTCGGGACGCCTGAACCGGCCCTACAAGGCGCGCGACCTGGTGCGCGGCGGCAAGCCGCCGTACCGCATCGCCATCGACGGCGAACTGCCGCCGGGCATGTTCGTCGAGGAGGATGGCGCGCTGGCCGGCACGCCGACAAGGGTCGGCAACTTCCGCTTCCTGCTGACCGCGACCGACGCGTCGCGGACCCGGAACCTCGAGCAGGCCTTGTACGAGATCCGCGTCATCGATCCCAAGCCCGTGGCGGCCACGCCGGCCGCGCCGGCCGTGCCCGCATCGGCGCCGGCGCCTGCCAAGGCCCGCAGGCCGGACACGTTGAAGACGATCACCGAGGACCAGACCAGTTTCACCGTGCCGGACGATCCGCCGCCGCCGATGACCTACGTGCTCACGCAGGAGAAGCTCGACGCGATCTTCAAGAACGCGGAGGCCTCGGCGGGCGAGTCGCTGATGACCGCGGCCGCCGCGGGCGAACCGGCGGCGGAAGGTGCGGCCGAGGGCACGGCGCCGGGCCCCAAGGCGCTCGCGGTGAAGCCGCCGGTGATGGGGCCGACGCTCGACCAGTTGCGCGAGATGCTGATGCCCTTGAAGGACGTGGAGCATCCGACGCGCGCGGTGTTCCAGGACTCGCTGCGGGCGCGCCAGTGCGTCTACTTCCTGCGGCACGTCAACGAGCTGGCTCTCGAGCAGAACAAGGCCGCGATCGAGCGCTGCCCGCGCATCGAGGACCTCGCCGAACGCGACCGCGCGCCGCTCCAGGAACGGACGGCCGCGCCGACGCCGACGCCGACGTCGAAGCCTTCAGCCAGCCCGGGCTCGGCGAAGCTGCCGCCGGGCAGCCTGCCGGTCAACACCTTCCTCGACATGCTGATGCCCGCGACGCTGCGCGAGGAGATCACCGACGCGGCCGGCGTCGAGCATCCGGTCTCGCAGGCCAAGGTACTGAAGCTCGCGCCGGACGGCTGCGGCTGCAGCCTGCCCGACATCGAGAACGACGTCTTCGGCTTCCTCCCCTACTGGATGCACGGCGAGGGCGACGCGCCGATCCCGGTGCGCTTCGACAAGTTCACGCGGCTGCAGTACATGGGCGCGATCCTGCGCAGCAACGGCGAGTTCCTGCTGCCGACCGGTTACGAGAGCCCCGGCGGCGGCTTCGCGCGGCGCGTGGACCAGTACGGCGTCGGCCTCGACCTGGTGCTGTACCGGCGCGATTTCCACGTGCTGATGCGCCTGGAGGGCGAGGCCCGCGAGCGCATGCTCCAGGCGACCGAGGCCAAGGTCGGCGAGATGCTCGACCTGCGCCACTCCGATCTGCAGGGCGATCTGGAAACGCTGCTGCCGCCGGGCTGGCGCGAGGCGGCCTTCGTCTACGACGGCCTCACCGTCTTCTTCGAGGTCACCGACCGCGAGGCCGCGGCGCCGGAGTTCGAGCGCTTCTACCTCGACTACCTGCAGCGCCTGCTGACGGTGATGCAGAAACGGCCGTCGCGCGCCTTCCACCTCAACCTGGTGATTCCGCAGCACCTGATGGGCGAGTCGGGCACGGCGTTCCGGTTCCGCAACCTGCTGACGATCATGAAGACGGCGGAGCGCCAGCGCGGCACGGGCGACGCGGGCGACCACAAGGAACGCGGCGCGGCGGCGGCCTCGTACAAGTCGACGCCGGACTACGCCGGCAAGACCGACATCACGGTGCGTTTCCTGACGCCGCTGGGGCTGGCGTCCGACGTGAACAAGATGCAGCTGCGCAACCGCACCGACTTCAACGACGAACTCACCGGCCCCGACCGCATGGCGGTGCTGGGCAGCATGATGCCGGTGCTGGTGTATCCGGGCGGCAAGCAGGCGGAGCTGCCGCCGTCGGCGCTCGACGCGCTGGACCGCGACCTGGTCTACATCGGCTGGTCCTTCGGCGGGGTCGCGTTCTGGCCGGTGCCGGTGTCGGACGTGGGCGCCGGCCAGAGCGTGCTGGTGAAGCTGCACGACCGCTTCTGGTCCTTCCTGGACCAGGACACGCGCTTCTGCCAGATCGTGTGCCCGATGCGCATGCCGCTGCGGCTGGCGCTGGAGGCGCTGCTGGTGATCGTCGGCACCACCTTGCTGCTCTACGGCTGGAACTGCCGGGTGCGACGCCTGGGCCGCGTGATCCTGATGGTGCTGTGGGCGGGGGGGCTGGTGACACTGGCGGTGGCCAGCGCGATCTTCTCCTGCGATCCGTCGCTGAATCAGCTGAGGACGGGCAACACCCTGCTGGTGGTGATCATCGGGGTGCTGATCGTGGGCGGGCTGATCGTCACCTTCAAGCCCCGGGTGGAAGCGCCCTGATCCTCCATGACGCCCACTGAAGCCCCCGGCCGCGCGGACGGCTCCGCGCCGATCGATCACGACAGGAGCGAGTGATGAAGGATTCGACCCATGACAGCGGCGCGTTCGACCATGCGCCGGCGGCCTCGGCGCTGCAGCGGCGGGAGCAGGAAGGCGGCGAGTTGTCCGCGATGCTGGACGGCTCGCCGCGCCAACTGGCGCAGCGGCGGCGCATCGATGCGGCCTTCGGGCCGATCGCGCAGCGCGAGACCGGGCTGGACGAGGACGAACTGGGCACCGCGCAGGCGAAGGTCGCGCAGCGGGCCGCCGGCGAGCTCGACGAGGAGGAGCTCGGCACCGCGCAGGCCAAGGCCGCGCCGGTGCAGCGCCAGGAGAACCGCACAGGCATGCCGGACGGGTTGAAGTCCGGGATCGAATCGCTGTCCGGGACGGACCTGTCGGAAGTGCGCGTGCATCGGAACTCGTCGCAACCGGCGCAGCTGAATGCGCTCGCCTACGCGCAGGGGAACGACATCCACCTCGGACCGGGGCAGGATCATCATCTCCCGCACGAGGCCTGGCACGTGGTGCAGCAGCGCGAAGGCCGCGTGCAGCCGACGATGCAGATGCAGGGGGTGGACATCAACGACGACGTGGGGCTCGAGTCGGAGGCGGACCGGATGGGGGACAAGGCGCTGAGCCTCGGGCGCGACGCGTAAGCTCAGGCGCGCGCCGCCGGCGAGAACACGCGCAGGCGGTGCCCATCGGGATCGGTCGCCGTGAAGGTATAGCCGAAGTCCATCGTCGTCGGGGTCTGCAGGATGGGCAGACCGAAGGATTGCCAAGCTTCGAAGCGCGCGTCGACGGCGGCCGCGTCCTGGACAGCGAAGGCCAGTTCGCTGCCGCCCGAAGGGGTGGCGGCAGGTTCGACGCCCGCCGAGGCCCACAGGCCCAGCATCAGCCCGGCATCGAGCGCGAACATCGCGAAGGTGGGCGAATGCTCGATGGGCGGCTTGCCCAGCAGACGCGTGTAGAACGCGCTGCTCTCGGCCGGGCTGGCGACGTACAGAAGGATGAAGGTGGGGTGGCTCATGACAGGCTCCTGGCTGGGTTGATTCAGCGGATCCTAGGAACCCGGTCTGTCAATTTCCGTCAGTGGCGGCTATGCCCTCGCGTTCTCGCCAGGCCTTCAGCAAGGCGGCCTTGCGCTGGGGATAGCGCTCCTCGATCAGGACGGGGGCGCTCACGCGGTCGGTGCGGAAGCTGCGGATCTCCTCGCGCAGCTCGCACCAGGCCACCAGCACCTGGACCCGGTCGAAGAAGCCCAGCGCGAAGGGCCAGACCGTGCGCGCGCTGTCCTTGCCCTTGAGGTCGCGGTAGCCGATGCGCAGCTTGTGCTCGAGGCGGATCGCCCGCCGCATCAGCGCCAGCACGTCGCGGTCGGCGTGCGGAGGATCGGACGGGCCGACCAGCAGCGTCGTGGTGTCCATGTCATGGCGCAGGGCCGGCGGCAGCACGGCCGCGATCTTCGCCAGCGCGTCGCGCGCCGCGGCGGACAACCGCGCATCGTCGCGACTGGCCACCCAGCGCGAGCCGAGCACCAGCGCCTCGACCTCGTCGACGGAGAACATCAGCGGCGGCAGCACGAAGCCCTCGCGCAGCACGTAGCCCAGACCCGGCGCGCCGTCGATGCGCGCGCCTTGCGACTGCAGCGTCGCGATGTCGCGGTAGAGGGTGCGCAGGCTGATGTCCAAGGCGGTGGCCAAGGCCTCTCCGGTGACGGGCCGGCGATGGCGGCGCAAGGTCTGGATCAGGTCGAGCAGGCGGGCGGAGCGGGACAAGAAAATCCTTAGAGGAAGGCGGGAGATTGGCGGGAGACTGGCGGGAGATTGGCGGGAGGATAGATGCTTCCGCAGACGAGACCGCCCTGCCCCATCCTCCAGATCTGCACGGAAGTGGGCACCAGGATGGGTCGTCGCGCCCGCCTCTGGCAACGCCTGCCCCCAGGCAAGTCCTGCCCCCATCGGGGCGAAGGGTTTCCCCGATCCTGCATGCGCGGGCCCCTCGCCTAGCATCGGCGCGACCGGAATCGAACAGCGCGACAGCGCGGCACCCCGGCGAAAAGACAACCAATGGTGTGAGTTCCAGCAGGGAGGAAGCTCAGGACATGCCGACCGGCCGCCGCATGCGGCG
>CAMPJJ010000030.1 GCA_946886855.1 uncultured Roseateles sp.
CTCTGGAACGAGTCGCCGGTGTTCAGCGATTCGTTCTTCGCGCCGGACAGCCGCTATGACGCCTTCGGCGGCGAATCCATGCAGGCGCCGCTGCCGCCAGTGGAACCCCGCGCGCGCGGCTATCGTCCGCGCGCCGGCGCGCCGGACGCGCCCGGCTTCCGCGACTCCCAGCTGCGGGATCCGCATGCGCGCGATTCGCAGCTCCGCGATTCGCAGTTCCGCGATTCGCAATTCAGCCGCGACTTCCCGACGCTGCCCAGCGAGCTGCCGGAGCCCGACATCGGCGGCGTGGTCGTCGACTCGCCCCGCTACGGGCGGCGCTAAGCTACACCCCTGCCCGCTCTTCGAGGACACGACGGCGCTGCGGCGCCGTTTTTGCTGTCCTCGCCGCTTCCGATGACTGACATGACGGCCGGCTTCGGCCTCCTGACCCCCGAACTGATGCTCGACGCGCTCGAGCACGCGGGGCTCCGCCCCGACGGCCGCCTGCTGCAGCTGAACTCGTACGAGAACCGCGTGCTGATGGCACATCTGGAGGACGGGGCGGCGGTGGTCGCGAAGTTCTACCGGCCGGGCCGCTGGAGCGATGCGCAGATCCTGGAGGAGCATGCGTTCGCGCGTGCGCTGGCCGACGCCGAGGTGCCCGTCGTCGCGCCGCTGCTGCTGAAGACCGGCGAGACCTCCGGAACGCTCGGCCACTTCGAGGGACAACGATTCGCGGTGACGCCGCGCCAGGGCGGCCGCGCGCCGGAGCTCGAGGATGCCGAGGTGCTGCGCTGGATCGGCCGCCTGCTCGCGCGGCTGCACGACGTCGGCCAGCGCGAGCCCTTCCAGCACCGCCTGTCCTGGAACAGCGCCGCGCCGGCGCGCGAGGCGCGCGACTGGCTGCGCGCGCACGACACGCTGGCCCCGGAAGTCGCGGCCAACTGGCACGACGCCGCCGCGCGTTGCATCGACGCGATCGATGCCGCCTTCGAGGCGCTGCCCGATCGTCGCGCGCTGCGACTGCACGGTGACTGCCACCCGGGCAACATCCTCTGGACACCGGATCGCGGCCCGCACTTCGTGGACCTCGACGACGCCGTGCAAGGCCCCGCCGTGCAGGACCTGTGGATGCTGCTGTCCGGCGAGCCCGAGGCGGCGCGTCGCCAGCTCGATGCGCTGCTTGACGGCTACGAGAGCGTGCGCGAGTTCGACTGGCGCGAACTGAAGCTGGTGGAGGCGCTGCGCACGCAGCGGATGATCCATCACAGCGCCTGGCTCGCGCGACGCTGGGACGATCCGGCCTTCCCGGCGGCGTTCCCCTGGTTCGGCACGCCCAACTACTGGGGCGACCAGGTCGTGAAGCTGCGGGAGCAACTCGACGCGATGCAGACACAAGCCCGGCCCGTCGACCCCTGGCAAAGCTGATCGCGGCTGATCACGGCTGATCCGTGCGACCCCTGCGCGAGGTCGGACGCGCTGCGCATCGCTGACCGGCTTCGGGGTCGGTCCCCGGATCCGAGTCAGCCAGCGCCGCCAGCTTCACCGTCTTCGCGAGCCGCTCGCGGCCGCTTCCGACCGGCCACGGCCTGACTGACGCAGCTCCTCTCACCCTGGAGCTGCACCATGCCCGACGACACCCCCGGCAATGCGCTACACGTCATGCTGCCGACGCTGACCCCGCCGGATGCGGCGGGCGCCGGCCCCTCGACGTCCACGCCGGCCGCGCAGGCGTCCGCGCCTTCCCCTGTGCCGCGCATCAGGTCCTTCCTGAAACTGCGCGAAAGCCTCGACCCGCTTCGGAAGGTGCATGCCGAGGAAGGCCGGTTGCGCGTCATCCTGTACGCCGTGCAGGCGGCGATGCGCAGCTTGCAGTCCGACACGCCGCAGGTGACGTCCGGCCAGCGGGCGCAGTTGAGGAAGGGGGTACTCGCGCACTTGCAGCGGCAGCTGACCGATGCCCTCCTCGACGGGGCCGACACCGCCTATCTCGATCGATATGCCGGCCGTCTGGTGTCGGCCGTGATCGACGGCAACTACGGCGACCTGGCTGGCAACGGCAACCGGAACGACACCCTCCGGCAGGTCATCCTGGAACACCAGTCGTTGCCGGAGGCCGTCCTGCTGCGACCATGGGGCATCGGCGACCTGAGCGACAACGGCGTCGAAGCCACGCCGACCTTCCTGCGTGGCGTGAAGGTGGCCGTGCATCGTGGGAGCGCGCTGCTCGTGGAAGGTCTGCTGGCCGCTGCTTTCGAGGCCGAACGCCTGCTCGGCCAGTCCACGACCGCGCTCGCGCTGGCGCGTCATGTCGGCGTGGCGCGTCAGGCCGCCTACACGCTGGCCTCCGGGCTGGCCGGCAGGCCGCTGCTCTTCGACCTGGATCGGCTGGAGCGACTGGCTGCGCGATCGGACGCCTCCGCGCAAGGGCATCTCGCGGCCACCCGGGACCTGTGGTCGACACAGAGCAGGTTGTCGGAAATGGGCATCGCCGGGCCACCCGTCTTCCTCTCGCGGTCGGAGCGCGGCGAGGCGGCCTGGCATCCGACCGGCCGGCGGCTCCTGCGGACCGAAGACCCCCGGCCCTTCGTGCAGTTGATCGGCGTCGCGGGCGCGCCGCCCGGACCCGCCGATGCGCCGCGTCGCTCCACGGAGAGGCCCGGGGCGGAGCCGGTGCCGCTCCCCGTGCTGCGTTCCTTGATGCCGGAAGTCCGACAGCACCTGAACCGCCGGATCGGCAAGGTCACCCTGAGTTCCCGCGACCAGCCCCTGCTGCTCGTCCTGCACCTGCCCCCGCTCGCGTTCCCGACCGACATCGAGCAACGACGCAGGCAGGACGCCCACCTCGCCCTTCTGGACGCTTTCAGCGTGACGGTGCTGGCGGACGAAGCGCCGCTGTCGCGCCAACTGCTGCCACCGCTGATCACGCTGACCGACGAGCAGTTCCTGATGGGCACCCAGGCCGTGGTCCAACGGCAGCCCGACGGAAGCTGGGCGTTCGATGCGGACGCCGTCGAAGTGGCGCGGCATGTCTACGGTCCCGAGGGTGCCGTGCGCCCCGACGACACGTCGCTGCCCGACTGGCAGACCCCGAGCCGCGGCAGGCCTCGCGATACGGCCGCGGGCGCCCGCAGCGATCGGATGCGCCTCTACCTCCAGATGCAGGACGACCCCGTCATGCACACTGTCGGATTGGCACTGACGCGCACGCATCCGGACGAAGTCGTCTGGGTGCAGTGCCATCCGACCGGGGCGTTCCGCGTGATCCGCGGCCAGTCCTTGCTGGACAACGCCGCGGCCGACGCCCGCATCAAGCTTATCGTGTCCGGTCACGGCCACACCAGCTTGCACACCCGGGAGCGCCTGCTCAGCGGCCGGACCGCGCGCGATCTGGCCGACGAATTGAAGCGCCTGATCCCCCGCCTGAGGCCGCAGCCGCTCCCCAAGGTGGAGCGCATCAGCCTGCTCAGTTGTGCGCTCGAAACGCCGGTCGCGCAACGCAGCTTCGGCCGGGAGTTCGCCGCGGCGGCCCGCGGCCTGGGGGCTGCGGGCATGGAGACCACCCTCTATGCGCAGACCCTGGTCGTCGACACCCATTCAGGCCACCTGCTGAAGGCCACGCAACAGCACGACGAGGCGCCCCTGCGACAGGGGGCGGCCGGCACGACCTGGGTCTTCCGCTCCGACCCGGTCACCGGCGTCACCACGGTGCGCGACAAGTTCCCCAACGGCAACGACGGCGTCGACCTGCCGGTCGTGTGCTGCACCATCCTGGCGGGCCATGCCGGGGAGCCGTCCCTCCGCTCGCAGGCGCTGGCGCGCACGGAGACGCTGGATCGGGCCCTGCTTCGCCAACGGTTCCAGGAGCGGGTCGACCAGTACCGGCCGCCCGGCATGCATCTGGTGCCCCGGCTCGCGCTTCAGGCGGGTGGTGGCGCGCAACTGACCTACATGCGCCTGGACGGCACCCGGCAGACGCGCCAGGTCACTGCGGACGCCGATCTCCGCACGCTGCGCGCCGGCCTGGCCGCCATCTCGGCAGGCCTGGCAGCGGTGCCCGACCAGCGCATCGACATCACCTTTGCCGACGCGCGGGCGCAGATGCTCGACATCGCCCAGCTGTGCCTGATGACCCGGTCGCTGGCCAGCGACGGTGCCGATGGCGACGCGTATCAGGCCGCCTTGCTCTACCTGGCCATGGTGCAGGGCTGGGCCCAGGTGGGGGACGATGCCATCCAGGTGACCGACATCGTCCGGCGCGTCGTCGCCAGCGGCGAGGCGACCTCGATGGCCGGGCTGGTCAAGAGCACGCAGCTCCTGTCGGAGGCGCTCCGCGCGGTCAGCCTGCTCGCGCAGGCCGGCACGATCTCCACCGACATCGCCAAGCTGATCGACGAACTGCACATCGGGGACCTCGTCGGCGCGACCCAGGCGGCCGCCCAGGTCGCGCTGGACACTTCCGGCCTGATGCTGGTGGCACTGGCCGAACTCGCGAACCTGCTCGGTGCCACCCTGATCGCCGCATTGGCCGAGGGACTGGCCGTGCCGCTGCAGGGCCTGATGATCGGCTTCTCCGCACTCGATCGCGCGGTGAAGGGCGAGATCGCGCGGGTCGGGCGCAACCTCGCCCCGTTGCGGCAGATCGACCTCGGCTACGGCGAACCGCTGCGTCAGGCAGCCCTGGATCCTGCGCATCCAGACAGGCAGGTGCTCCTGGCCAACGGCTGGGCGCCCATGCGCCGCATCGATTTCCGCGACAGGACGGTGACCTTCGCCGACGCGACCGTGGGGGCGTCGGCCTTGCACAGGCACCAGCTGTACTGGCAGGGCGAGCATCGCCTGCACGACTGGTGGATCAACGACGGCGCGGGAAACCAGGCCCTCTATGCCAGGCATGGACTGGAGCTGGACCTGTGGACGCTGATGCGCCGCGGCGATCGTGCAGCGCTTCCCCGGGTGCCCCTGTCCGACGCATTGAGCCACCCCGACCGGATCCTGGTCCTGATGACGGCGCCCAACGTCGAGATCCACTTCGACCAGTACTCGCCGTCCCGCGCCGGGGGCGACTTGGCGCTGATCCGGGACCCGCTGATTGAACGGATGCAGGAGAACAGCGATGCCGACTTCGTCGGCGACTACGTGTCCTCCAGCAGCTTCGCCAAATCGGCGGACCATTGGCGCGTCCGGCAGAAACCGACGCTGCTCGAGGTCGTGCTCGACGACCTGCCGAGGCTGTTGGCGCTGCCGCAGCGTTCGGACATCGAGCACGCCGACTTCATCTTCAACGACAGCCGGCCCCTCGCTCAACGCACGCTGCGTCCCCTCGACCAATCGCAGGTCCATGTCCGCCTGATCGGCGGAGGCGGCCGCTACACCGTGGCAATCCCGCCCGACGGCACCGTGCGCCATCCGGTGCGCATCCAGCCTTCTCCGCACACCCGCGAGATCTGGACCTTCCTGCTGAAGGGCAGCCTGTCGGCGGGCGGCAAGCCGATCGCCTTCGTCGACGGGGGCGTCGCGGGCTTCAGCATTGCGGGCCAGGCCTTCCATTTCGAAGCCTTGCATGGCGCCGTGGTCCAGATCGCAGACCCGCTCGTCGCCGGCGTGCGGCTGGTGGTGGATCTGGCGCGCAAGGATGCCTCGCTGGTGCTGACCTTGCCGCCCTGGTCCGAGGATCTGCGCCCGCTCGACGCCTTGAGCGAAGCGGTGCGCCTGCTCGCGCCGAGCTCCGGCGTCGACGGCGGTCCGGCCTCCGGGCTGTTCCGGCTCCGCCCGGACGGCCTGCGGTCGCAGCCGATCCAGCTGACCAGTGCACTGCCCAGTGGCGAACTGCTGTCGGGCGTGCTGAATCCCTCCGACGGCGGGGCCATCCTTGCCGGCGCCCATCACCTGTTCATATTGGCGGGCCGCCGCGAGGCGGCAGGGCCATCCTGGCAGCGCTATGCGCTCGCAGGCGGCGAGCTCAGCATCAACGGGGAACGGCGCCCGGTGGTCCGCTACGACGGCGGCCGCCACTTCGGTCCGATCACCTTCACCTACATGGCGGAGGCGCGCGGGTTCGTGCGTGATCGCCTCTCCCTCACGATCGCGGGTGAACACGCGCTCGCGGCATGGCTCGGCACCCATCCCGACTGGACCTACCCCCACCTGGTCCGTTTCATGACCGAAGAACTGGCGGCCGGGGTGGAGCTCGCGGGCCCGGGGGGCGACGCCGTGCAGGCGGTGCAATATGTGGACTTCTACTACAGGAACGCCGTGAGCCTTCGCCCGACGGAAGGGCTGCTTCCGTTGGGCCTCTGGGCGCGCGTGGACCGGCTGGAGCACAGCGCACGGGACGGTGACCTGCTCACGTTCGACGCCGATCCCACCTTGCCGCGGGATCTGGCCCGCGCGGGACTCCCGGCGTTCCTTCGATATGTTCCCGATCGGGCCGGAGAGGCCGCGACCGGGACGTCGGCGTCTCGCCCGACGCTCAGTGCGCCGATGCTGGCCCGGGCCAGGCAGTGGCTGGTGCTGCGCCATGCACAGGCCACCGGTGCGTACGGCCCCTGGTCCGACCTCCACACGCCGGAACCGCTGCTGAGCCTTCAGGAGCGCACCTCGCTGGTCGCGTTGCAGGGCCGGCTGCTGGCCCTGCTCGGAGCCCATGCGACGACGCCCGGGGCATCGTCGTGGATCCGCATGGGGGACACGCCCGCCGCGTCGGCGGCGCTGGTGCACCAGCTGCGCGATGCCGGCGTGGAGATCCGCATCGACGCGGGCGATACCGCGCCTGCCGGGCGTGCGGCCAACCGGTCGGGTCCCACCGACTTCTACGACGTGCAGGCCGTGTCGATGCGGCTGTTCCTGCAGGACCTCACCGACCGGATCGACCGCGATGCGGCCGCCATCCGGCACCTGAGCGGCCTGCGCCCGATCGGCCCGTCGGACACGCCGCTCCAGGCGGCGCTGACGCGCCAGGCGGCCCGGCACGCCGCTGCGCGTCGGCAGGGCTTGCCTCTCCCGGACATGCCGGCGGCGCTGCTCGAAGCCGTGCGTGTCGCGGGCTTGACGTTCTGGCGGCCGGACCGGCATGGCGCGACGGGTCAGGGCCCGTCGGACACGCCGGCGCCGGGACGGCCGGCCACCGCCACGCTGGCCGGGATGGCGCTCGGCCGTGTCGAGCTCACATCGAGCGACGGCGGCAGGATCGACGACGCGACCCTGCGCCTGTGGCGGGACCAGGCGGCCACGCAGGGCCTGCTGCCGGACGCGTGGTACGCCCGTCACGCCGAGCCGGGCTCCGAGATGGAGATCGAACTGCGGGAGCTTGCCGCACAGTCGCTGCGCGACCGGTTGATCCGGCTGCAGGACCATGCGGACGGCGCCGGTCTGGATGCGGTCCCGCTCGATGCGGATGCGAGCTTGAACCGGCAGCTGTTCCTTGCCCTGCAGCGCCTGCTTCCGCCGGCGGCCGCCGTCAAGGTCGCCGGACGGGATACCGTGAGACCTGGCGACGTCGTCAAGTTCTTCGATCACCGGGGCGCCAGCCAGTACGCCCTGATGCGCCGTCCGGACACCAACCTGATGCACCTGCCCCGCGACCCCGCCCCTGCGGCGGGCGCCAACCGGTACTGGGCCTACCTCGGACGTGAGCGCGACCTCGGACGGCGGCTCGTTCCAAGCCTGTCCCCCGAGCCCTCCGCCCCTCCGCGACTCGATCCCGCCGCTTATCACGCGTGGCGCCAGGACGATCCGAGACCGGTGCTCGGTGACGTCTACCTGTACCAGAATCCGTTCAGCGGCTTCCAGGAATTGTTCCGCCTCCAGCGGCTGACGACCTCCGCCGCCAAGGGCGCGCCGCGCCCCTACGGCTATTTCCCGATCGACGGCACGAGCAACGCCGACTGGTTGTACCTCGGCAATTCCGAGTCGCTGAGCCCTGCGGAACTCGGCGCGCTGGCGCACACGCCGACCGCACTGACGCCGCAGGCATTCAGCGTCGGCTTGATCGAGTGGTGGACGGACCGTCTGACGCGCGGCGTCGCCTACCGCAACTTCCGGATGGACACCGACAGCTTCGAGGCATTGAGCTGGGGCAACACCCTGTTCCGCCTGGAAGCGGACGGCACGCTGTATGCGAGTCTGGACGACAACGATGCCACGCCCTTCCGGATCAGCGGCGACGCCGAGTTCCAGGCCTTGCGCCAACAGTTCCTGAGCGGGCGCCAGACGCCGAACTGGCTGGTCATCCAGGGCAACGGCCGGCTGGTGGACCTGGACGGTGCCGCCTCGCTGGGCATCCCGGAGATCGTGATCCTCGACGAATACGATGACGCACCGCGACGCGTCGACCTCGACGACAGCACCCTGCAGGACAGCGAGTGCTTCTACGAAGGACGCGATCTGGTGGTCCATCAGAGGACGACCGGGCAGATGGTCCGCATCCGCAACGCGCTCAAGGCCGTCAACGCCCTGCCCTTCGACGACGAATGGACCCCCGATGTCCAGATCACGCGACAGGGCGGCGCTCGTCGGCTGGCCTGGCCGGGCGTGGATCTGTCCCTGCGGCTGCCGATGCTCACGCTGACAGGCTCGGCGCTGGCGGTGATCCAGCAGGGCACGGATCTGATGATCGGCGGTGCCGACCGATGGCAAGAGATGCGGGTGCCCGACGTGTTTCCGCTGGTCAACGATTACATCGGCAGCGTCCCGACCGGCGACGATGAGGCCCTGCTGCGATTCCGGGACGCCGAGGGTCGCTGGCGCCTCGCCCACCTCGCCGCGCCCGTGATCGCGGCGATGGGCACCGACGCGGGCACGACCCGGCGCTGGACGCTGCTGCCCGGTGACGGCAAGGCCGTGGCCTTCCTGACGCGGGAAGCGTCGGTGCCCGGGGGGAAGGGCGCCACGCAGGCGGCGCTCGACGGCCCCCCGTCGACAGACGCGACGCCCCTCACGCCCAGATGGTCCCTGGCGGCAGCGAAGTTCTCCGAGGCGATGGCCGAAGTGCTCGCGCCCGGCAACACCGCGCTTGCGCTGGCCTGGGCGCCC
Source organism: uncultured Roseateles sp. (assembly GCA_946886855.1). Next base: position 9,016 of record CAMPJJ010000030.1, read on the forward strand.
GCCGACGTGCAGGCCAGAACGGCCAGTCTCCTCGGGGGCGACGCCGCGACGGCCCGGCGGTCCGGAACCGCCGTCGCGGCGTGAGTCCGCGTCACTCGGCGGCGGCCCGTCCTCAGCCCAGCAGCAACGCGTTCACACGCTTCACGTAGGCCGCCGGGTCTTCGAGCACCCCGCCTTCGGCCAGCAGCGCCTGATCGAACAGCACCTGCGCCAGATCGCCGAAGCGGGCATCCCCGGCGTCATCGCCCTCGATCGCGCCCAGCTTCTTCACCAGGGCGTGGTCGGGGTTGATCTCCAGCGTCGGCTGCGACACCGGTGCCGTCTGGCCGGCCTGCTTCAGCATGCGGGCCAGGTGGCCGCTGATGTCGTGCTCCTCGACCACGATGCAGGCCGGCGAGTCCACCAGCCGCGTGGTCACGCGCACATCCTTGGCGCGGCCTTCCAGCGCGGTCTTCAGACGGTCCAGCACCGGCTTGAACTGCTCCGCCGCTTCCTCCGCCTTCTTCTTCTCTTCCTCGTCCTGGAGCTGGCCGAGGTCGACCGCGCCCTTGGCGACCGACTGCAGGGCCTTGCCCTCGAACTCATGCAGGTGCGACAGCATCCACTCGTCGACGCGCTCGGTCAGCAGCAGCACCTCGATGCCCTTCTTGCGGAAGATCTCGAGCTGCGGGCTGTTCTTCGCGGCGCCCAGGCTGTCGGCGGTGATGTAGAAGATGGACTCCTGGCCCTCCTTCATCCGCGACACGTAGTCGGCGAAGGAGACGTTCTCGTCGGCATGCGTCGAGGCGAAACGCAGCAGCTTGACCAGACGCTCCTGGTTGGCGTGATCTTCGCCGACACCTTCCTTCAGCACCTGGCCGAAGTCGGTCCAGAAGCGCGCGTACTTGTCGCGCTCTCCGGCGTCCTCGCTGTTGGCCAGCGATTCCAGCATGGACAGCACGCGCTTGGTCGAGCCCTCGCGGATCGCCTTCACGTCGCGGCTTTCCTGCAGCAGCTCGCGGCTCACGTTCAGCGGCAGGTCGGCCGAATCGATCACGCCCTTCACGAAGCGCAGGTACACCGGCATCAGCGCCTCGGCGTCGTCCATGATGAACACGCGCTTGACGTACAGCTTCACGCCGCCGCGCTTGTCGCGGTTCCACAGGTCGAACGGCGCCTTGGCCGGGATGTAGAGCAGCTGCGTGTACTCGCTTCGGCCCTCAACGCGGTTGTGCGTGAAGGCCAACGGCGCTTCGGTGTCGTAGCTGATCTGCTGGTAGAAGGCGTCGTACTCGGCCTGCGTGATGTCGCTCTTCGAGCGCGTCCACAGCGCGGAGGCCTTGTTCACCGGCTCCCACTCGTCCTTGAGGACCTGGGTCGCGTTGTCGGCGTCCCACTCTTCCTTGCGCATCAGGATGGGCAGCGAGATGTGGTCCGAGTACTTCGCGATCGTCGACTTCAGGCGCCAGGTCTTGAGGAACTCCTCCTCGCCCTCGCGCAGGTGCAGGATGACGTCGGTGCCCCGGCCGGGCTTGGTGATGGTCTCCACCTCGAAGTCGCCGGTGCCTTCCGACGTCCAGCGCACGCCCTGCTCCGCCGGCAGGCCGGCGCGGCGCGACTCGACCGTGATGCGGTCGGCGACGATGAAGCCGGAATAGAAGCCGACGCCGAACTGGCCGATCAGGTTGGCGTCCTTCTTCTGGTCGCCTTCGAGCTTGGCCATGAACTCGCGGGTGCCGCTCTTGGCGATCGTGCCGAGGTGGGCGATCGCCTCTTCCGCGGACAGGCCGATGCCGGTGTCGCTGATGGTGACGGTGCGGGCCTCGGTGTCGAAGGAGACGCGGACTTCGAGATTCGGCTGGTCCTCGAACAGCTGCGGATGGTCGAGCGCCTCGAAGCGCAGCTTGTCGCAGGCGTCCGAGGCGTTGCTGACCAGCTCACGCAGGAAGATTTCCTTGTTCGAGTAGAGCGAGTGCGTCACCAGATGCAGGATCTGCTTGACTTCGGCCTGGAAGGAATGGGTTTGCTTGTCCATCGTTCGTGAGAGCGGTGATGTCAAAGGGATGCCAACGGGGTACCAACCGGGTGCCAAAGGCAGTGCGGCAAGGGCAAGCCCCGATGGGGCCAGGATTATCGCGATCACAGATGGGCCCGGACCAGTCCGATTTCAAGGGGACGGCGTGCGCCTCTACACTCCGCGCCCTATGCCGATGATCTACTGGTTCGACTTGTTGGGCGTGGCGGTGTTTGCCGTCAGTGGCGCGCTGGCCGCGATGCAGGCGGGGCTGGACCTGTTCGGTCTGCTGGTGATCGCCGCGATGACGGCGGTGGGCGGCGGCACGCTGCGCGACCTGCTGCTGAACCGGCATCCGGTGTTCTGGATGAAGGACACGCGCTACCTGCTGGTGATCATCGCCAGCGCGCTGGCGGCGCTCCTGGCCGGCCCCTTCCCTGAACACGCCATCGGCATCCTGAGGGTGGCTGACGCGCTGGGCCTGGCGCTGTTCGCGCTGTGCGGCACCGAGATCGCCGAGGAGCACGGCTTGAAGCCGATGCCTGCGTTGCTGATGGGCACGTTGACGGCGTGCGGAGGCGGCGTGCTGCGCGACGTGCTCAGTGGTCAGGCCCCGCTGCTGCTGCGCAAGGACATCTACGCGACGGCCGCGATCGGTGGCATCGCGCTGTATTTCCTGCTGAAGGCGATGGGCGTGCCGATGCGTTGGGCGTTCGTCACCGGCATGGTGGGTGTGGCCTCGTTGCGCCTGGCGGCGCTGTACTTCGGCTGGCAACTGCCTGCCTTGCAGATGCTGCAGATGCATCCCTGACCACCGCCCGACGTCGATGTCCGCGAGACGGCGGAAGCCGGGTGCCCCCGAGCGATTCAGCGGAGCCTGCGAGCGTATGAGCGAGGGGGCACCCGGCTTCCGCCGTCGCGCTCGGTCTCTCGCGAATCAATCCTCGCGGTCGAGGTTCTCATCGTCGTCTTCGTCCTCGTCGTCGTCCGCGGCATACGCCTGCTGCGCATCGCGTGTTCCACGCTTGGCGGCGACGGCGCGGGCTTCCTTCTCGGCGATCCTGGCGGCTTCAGCGGCGTCCGCGGCGGCGGTCCATTCGTCGAACTCGCCCGGCGTCTCCAGGGTGATCCGCCCGAGCTGTCCCTGGCGCAGGTCGTACAGCAGGACCTCGGCCGCCTTCTGCATGTTGATGCGTCCGCCCGACAGCACGGCGCCGCGGCGCTTGCCGATCAACTGCAGCACCTCCCCGTCGAGCAGCGAGGCGTCGGGCTCGAGCTGGTAGCGGGTCTTGAGCGACTGCGGATAGTGCAGACGCAGGTAGCCGAGCAGGTCCAGCGCGACCACCTCTTCCTCGAAGGCGTTGCGGCCGATCGCACCACTGGCGGCGAGGTTGATGCCTGCTTCGGGCACCCGGATCTTGGGCCACAGCATGCCCGGCGTATCGAACAGGTAGACGCCCTTGTCGAGCAGGATCTTCTGCTCGATCTTGGTGATGCCGGGCTCGTCGCCGGTGGCCGCGGCGCGCTTGCCGACCAACGTGTTGATCAGCGTCGACTTGCCGACGTTCGGGATGCCGCAGATCAGCACGCGCAGCGGCTTGTCCAGCCCGCCGCGGGTCGGCGCCAGCGCGCGGCATTCGGCCGCCATCAGCTTCGCGAGACCGGGCTGACCCTGATGGATCGCGACCGCGTGGGTGTTCGGCTGCGCGCGATAGAACGCCAGCCACTCCGCCGTGCGCGCCGGGTCCGCCAGATCCTGCTTGTTGAGCAGCTTCAGCGCCGGCCGCCCCTGTGTCAGCTGCGCGAGCAGCGGATTGGCGCTGCTCGCGGGCACGCGGGCATCGAGCATCTCGATGACCACGTCGATCCCGCTTTTCATGCGCTCGCGGATCGCGCCCCGGGTCTTGTGCATGTGCCCGGGAAACCATTGAATCGCCATGGACGCGATTGTCCGCGATCCGGGAGGCAGCTTTCCATCTGCGTCTTCTCAGCGCTTGGTCGCCAGTGCATGAGGCCTTGACGGCAAGCGCCAAGACCTCAAGCACAGCCGTCCCTGAACCAGCGGCGGCCCGCCGTCAATTCGAGGCAGTCGCCGGACGCAGTTCGATGATCGTCGGTGCGCCGTCGCGCGACTCGATCCGGACCTCCACCCTGTCGCCGGCCTTGATCGCGGACAGCTGCGCCGCGCTCACCACGCCGGGCGCGAGCCGGAACGGCATCGTCATGCCCGGCATGTCCAGGTGGCGGATGTCGCCATGCTTGAGCGTGAGCTTCTGCTGCACGACGTCGACGCGGCGGACCTCCGCCGGAATCCAGTCCTGCGAGGACGGCGTGGCGGCATCGGCAGACTCCGCCTGCTGGTCGTGGCCTTCGTGCGAATGCCCTTGCGCGCGGGCCGGCAAGGCGGCAGCGGTCAGGACAGCGGTGAGTACGGCAAGGCCTGCGTGAATGCGGTTCATGAGAGTGACTTTCTGAATTCGTGACGATGGGCAGCGCTGGGGCTCAATGCCCGTGATGTCCGTGGCCATCAGGCTTTCGGACGCGCAGCGGTTCCGAGGTGGGGACGGCGGCGGCAGGCGCGGCAGGCGCTGCGGCAGGCGCCGCGACAGAACGGGCCACGGTGCCCGCCGGCGCCGCGTACCAACCCGGATCGCTGTAGTCGCCAGGCTTCTGGTCCTTGCGCACCTTGATCACGCTGAACATGCCGCCCATCTCGAGCGACCCGTGCGGCCCCTGCCCCGTCATCATGGGCACGGTGTTCTCGGGCAGCGGCATCTCCATCTCGGCCATGTCGGCCATGCCGCGCTCCCCCATCGCCATGTAGTCGGGGATGACCTTGTTGATGCGCGCCGCAAGCCCGCGGTGGTCCACGCCGATCAGCGTGTCGACCTGGTGCCCCATCGCATTCATCGTGTGGTGGCTCTTGTGGCAGTGGATCGCCCAGTCGCCCGGCTCGTCCGCGAGGAACTCGATCTGCCGCATCTGCCCGACCGCCACATCGGTCGTGACCTCGGGCCAGCGCGCCGTCTTCGGCACGGGGCCGCCGTCGGTGCCGGTGACCTCGAACTCATGCCCGTGCAGATGGATCGGGTGGTTGGTCATCGTCAGGTTCCCGACGCGGATCCGCACCCGGTCGCCCTGCCGGACGTTGAGCGTGTCGATCCCCGGGAAGATGCGGCTGTTCCAGGTCCACAGGTTGAAGTCGGTCATCGTCATCGTTCGCGGCGTGTAGCTGCCGGGATCGATGTCGTAGCTGGAGAGCAGGAAGCAGAAGTCGCGCTGCACCTCGGCGATCTGCGGATGTCGCGCCTTGGGATGCGTGACCCAGAAGCCCATCATGCCCATCGCCATCTGCGTCATCTCGTCGGCATGCGGGTGGTACATGAAGGTGCCCGGGCGCCGAGCGACGAACTCGTAGACGAAGGTCTCGCCCGGCTTGATCGCCGGCTGCGTCAGGCCAGACACCCCGTCCATGCCGTTGGGCAGGCGCTGGCCGTGCCAGTGCACGCTGGTCTGCTCGGGCAGGCGGTTGGTCACGTAGATGCGGACGCGGTCACCTTCGACGACCTCGATCGTCGGACCGGGCGACTGGCCGTTGTAGCCCCACAGGTGCGCCGTGGTGCCGGGCGCGAGTTCGCGCAGGACCGGCTCGGCGACGAGGTGGAACTCCTTGACGCCGTCGCGCAGGCGCCAGGGCAGCGTCCAGCCGTTCAGCGTGACGACGGGGTTGTAGGGACGTCCGTTCGGCGGCGTCAGCGGCGGCGCGGTGTCGGCGCTGTCGCGCTGGGCGGGTTCGGGCAGTGCGGCCATGGCGACGCGCGACACCCCGCTCGCGTTCACCGCGCCGGCGGCGCCGAGCGCCGCTCCCGCGGCTGCTCGGGCGAAGAGGTTTCTCCGGGAAATCATCGGTAGGTCCTTTCGAAGCCGCGCGTTCAATGCGCGGCGCCGCCGGCGCCTTCAGGCGCAGCAACGGTCGAGGAAGAAGAGGCGGTGGCCGCGTCATCGCGCACCGGTCCGAGCAGGCTCTGCGACAGCGTCGATTCCGCGAGCCAGAAATCGCGCTGCGCGGCCAGCGTCGCGGACACGGCGCGCGCCTGCACACGGGCATCGGCCAGCAGGTCCATCACGCCGACCAGCATCCCGTTGTAGCGGAGCAGGGTCTCGTCGGAGACCTGCCGGGCGAGCGGCAGCACCTCGTCGTGATGGCGCCGGGCGATGCGCCAGGCGGCTTCCGCGCGGGTCCGCGCGACGCGCACGTCGGAACGCGCCTCGATCGCGACCTGCGCGGTGCGTTCCAGCGACTGGCCGTAGGCCTCGCGCGCACCCGCGACACGTGCCTGGCCCCAGTCGAACAGCGGCAATTCGACGCTGAGCTCGATGCCACGCTGCGTCGGTTCCTCGTTGCTGCTGTTGCGCTGCAGGCCGAGCTCCAGCACGTTGACACGGCCGGTCTGGCGCGTGAGGCCCAGTCGTGCCGCGAGCTGCTCCGATTCGCGCTTCGCTGCGAGGATGTCGAGCCGCTGCGCGACCGCCTGACGTTCGACATCGTCCGCCGTCCTGAAGTCGACAGGTACGTCCGGCAGCCGCTCGGGCAGCTTGAGCAGGGCGAGATCGTCGCCCCAGAGGCCGATCGCGCGGATCAGCGCCTCGCGATCGCCCGCGGCTTGCAACTGCGCCTGCTCCATCGCCAGCTGGGATTCGGCCAGCACCGTGCGCTCGCGCGCCAGGCGCAGCGCGCTGACGTTGCCGGCCTGCCGCATCCGCAGCGCGAGCTCGGCGCCGGCCGAGGCCGAATCCAGCACCGTGCGCGCATGCCGCAGTTGCTCCTGCGAGGCGACGGCCTGGATCCAGCGTCGGCGCGCCTGTCCGGCGACGTCGAGCAGTTGCTGCGCGACCCGGGCCTGTTCGCGTTCAAGCGCGCGGGCGCCGGCTTGCTGGCGGGCGCCGCGGCCGAGCAGGCTCAGCAGGTTGAACTGCAGGCCGCGCTCGATCTCGCGCTCGTCGCCCCGGACCAGGCGACCGATGTCGAGGACCGGGTTCGGCCACAGCAGGGTCTGCACGCGTTCCGATTCCGCCATGCCCAGGCCGTACAAGCCTGCCTGCAGACCTCGGTGGTTGAGCAGCGCGAGTTGCACCGCGGCCTGCGCGTCGACCGGCTGCGCGAGCAACGCATCCGTCCGCGCGCGGGCGGCGGCGCGCTGCTCATCGGCGCGCTGCAAAAGCAGGTCAGCGCCCAGCCAATCGCGGCTCTTCTGCTGGACAGGCGCGGCAGCCTGCTCGGGCGAGAGCGAGGCACAGGCCGTCAGCGTCGCGGCGGCCACCAGCGCGAGCAGCCCGGACAGGCGTGGGACGCGCGAGAGGTACGCGCGCCCAGGGGTCATCAGGGAGTCCATGGCCGGCCCCTCAGTGACGGTGGGGGCCGGCCGGCGCGGAAGCCGCCTGGCTCTCACGCAACAGCGCGCGCCACCCGCCCGCTTCGAGCACGCGGCGATTGGCCTGACGCCAGTCGCCGACGCCGGGGTCGACGACCGCGTTGCTCGCGGCCGGAGCGGGTGCTGTGACCCGCGGCGCGGCGGAAGGCCGGCGCGCGTCGGCAGGATCGGGCGGCGCGGCGATGGCGACACCCAGGCACATCGCCAGCGCCAGCGCCAGCGCGAGTGCGGGAATGGAACGAGAAGACATGGTTTCCTCGCAAAGAACGGGATCGAGGTCGATCCGCTGCGCAGGCGCCAGCGGACGACGGTTCGTGCGGAGGCTCGTCGGGGACGAGCGCCGGCGTTCAGGCGAGGAAGGCTTTGGGCGGCCGCTCAAGCGGCTGGGGAGACTGCTCGGGCGCGCCATGGGCGTCGAGCGAGGGAGCGGCGTCCCGCAGGGGGGGCGCCGCCGGCGTCAGCGGCGCGACGGGCATCGCGGCGCCGATGCAGCACTGCAGGCAGATGCCGCAATGATGGTCGGAGGGCGTCGTGTGATCCGCGCCGTCGTCGTGCGACGTGCCATGGTCCATCGAGGCCATGCCGGCGTGATCCATGCCGGTGCCCGGCGCCGGGTCATGCGCCATGCCGTGGTCCATGTCCTGACCCATGTCCTGACAGTCGTCCGGCATCGTCATCACGGCGGCGCCGGTGTTCGACGCCATCAGCGCCATGCCGATGCCCATCGTCGCGGCCAGCGCGCCCTGCAGCGGCAGGGTCAGGCTCAACAGGGCGAGCACCAGCCATCGGCTCCAGAGGAGCCGGCGCGGACCGGGTGCGTTGGGGCGGGACATGGGACGTGAGTGTAGGCGAGTCGCTCCCCGTGGACTGAGGTCACGCTGAAGCGTCTGAAGGCATCGCAGGCCTCGATGGCCTCGAAAGCCGCGAGGCGGCATCGCCATGAGCAAGGGCCGCTCACGCGGCCCTCGGGTGTCATCGGGCGGCCGGCCCACGCGGACCGGCGGCGGCGATCAGTCCTCGTTCTTGAACACGAGCTTGACCTCGTGCGTTTCCTTCTGGCCGCTCGGCTCGAACTTCCAGTCCATCAGCGCGCGGGTCACGGCCTTGTCGAAGACCTTGCGCGGTTCGGCTTCGAGGATCTCGACGCCCGAGACCTTGCCGTCCGGCTCGATGTTCATCTTGGCGCGCACGGAGCCTTGCGAGATCGACTGGCGGGCAGCCTCGGCCGGGAACTCCGGCGGCACCTTCTTGACGATCTTCGGGGTGGCGTGGGCGCCGGCGGCCAGGACCAGCGCGGCGGCCAGACCCAGGAGGGAGCGGGAAACGATGGAAGTGAAAGGCTTGCTCATTGGGGACCTCGTACGTCTTGGGTGAGGAAAACGGTTTTCCGGTAGGAACTGGGGACTCAGGAAGCGGCGCGCGCGGTGCTGAAGAAACCGACGGCCTGCACCAGGCGCGAGCTGCTGTCGCGCAGCGAATCGGTCGAGCGGGTCAGCTCGTCCACCAGGGTGGTGTTCTGCTGCGTCGCGCGGTCCAGCTCGTTCATCGCGTTGTTCACGACACCGACGCCGGCCGCCTGCTCCTGGGCCGAGTGCGAGATCTCCTCGATCAGCTGGCCCATGTTGTTGACCTCGTCGACGACCGAGCGGATCGTGGCGCCCGCGTTGTTGACCAGGGCGGTGCCGTTCTCGACCTTGACGGACGATTCCTGGATCAGCACCTTGATCTCCTTGGCGGCCTGCGCCGAGCGGGAAGCCAGCGCGCGCACTTCCGAGGCCACCACCGCGAAGCCCTTGCCGTGCTCGCCGGCACGGGCGGCTTCCACGGCGGCGTTCAGCGCCAGGATGTTGGTCTGGAAGGCGATGCCGTCGATGACGCCGATGATGTCGCCGATCTTGCGCGAGCTCGCGCTGATCTCTTCCATCGTCGACACGACCTGGCTCACCACGGTGCCGCCGGCCGAGGCCGACTGGCGCGCCTTGGTCGCGATGCTCGCGGCCTTGCGGGTCAGTTCGCTGGCGCCGTTCAGGTTGGAGGCGATCTGCTCGACCGACGCGGCGGTGTTCTGCAGGCTCTCGGCGGAACGCGCGGTGCGGTCCGACAGGTCCACGTTGCTGCCGGCAATCTCGTTGGAGTTCTGGGCCACCTCGCCGGCCGCCGAGCTGACGCTGGCGACGACGCCGGACAGCGCGGTCTGCATGTCGCGCATCGCGTGCAGCATCTGCGCCAGTTCGTCGGAGCCTTCGACCTCGATGTGCTGCGACAGGTCGCCGGAGCTGATCGCCTGCGCGGCGTCCTTGGCCTTGCGGGCCGGCACGATGATGGAACGGGCGATCGTCAGGCCGCCGACGCTGCCGATGACCACGGCGATCAGCACCAGCACGCCGGTGATGAGGATCGACTGGTTGGCCAGCTTGGCGCCGCCTTCGGCGAGGTCGCGGCCGTTGGCGAACTGCAGGTCGACCAGGCTCTTCAGCGTGTCCTGGTAGTCCTTCTGCGCGGGACGCACGTCCTTGATCAGCGCTTCGCGCGCTTCGTCCGGGCTGCCGTCCTGCTGCACCTTCAAAAACTTCGACACCGAGTCGACGAACTTGGCCTGGTTCTCGCGCACCTTGGCGGCGAGTTCCTTGTCCTTGGCGTCGGAGACCTTGCCTTCCAACTCGGTCAGCTGCTTCTGGCCGTCCTCGAGCGCGGCGGCGATGTCGGCCTTCTGGCGCTTGATGGCGTTGGCCGTGTCCAGCAGCAGCAGGTCGCGCGAGGCGCGGGCGATGACGTTGACGTCGCTCTCCAGCGCGTTGGCCAGCGCGATCTTCACCAGGCTGGAGTTGGCCGTCGTGCTCAGGTCATGGGAGAGGCGGCTGGCGTTGTGGGCGCCGAAGGCGCCGATCACGACCAGCAGCAGGATCAGCAGCGCGTAGCTCAGCGTCAGGCGCTGGCCGATACGCAGGCGGGACAGAAACGACATCGATTCCCTCGCAACGATTGAGTTGTTTGAATGACCGGCCCCGCAGCGGATCCGCGGGCGCTCGTGGCGCCAGCGGTGCGGTCCGACCATCGGCTTCGGCGCGATCATCGTTGCACTTGAATCGGGGATTGCAGGGCGGGATCAGGCCCCCGTGAATTCTGACGCGGCACTTGCAACTGAATGAAAGTGGTCCGCCGACCCCCCCGACGCGCACTTGGTAGAAGCCCTAAGGAGCCGCTCGGCGGGGTTTCACGATTCCTGCACATTCCTGCGCAAGACGGCCGCGCGGCCCCCGTACCCGGGCGGTAACCGGGCAGCAACCGGAACGGCCGTCGATCGGCAGGGGGTCAGGGCTTGCCGCGATGCGCTCGCGCAGCCGTTCCGCGAAGCGCCGGGCGCCCGGATCGACAGGCTGCCCGGGGTCTCGGGCACCAGATCCGTCGGGCGCTCAAGCGCATCCATCACGCCGCCGGGGGAGAAGGCACCGAGGGCGGCTCCGGTCGCGCACGCGCGCCGAAGATCGCCGAACCGACGCGCACCATCGTGGCGCCTTCCAGGATCGCGGCGTCCATGTCGGCGCTCATGCCCATGCTGAGCGTGTCCAGGCCCAGCGCGAAGTCCCGGTTCAGCGCCGCCGACAGTTCAGCCAGCGCGCGGTGGGGGCGGCGCTGTTCCTCCAGCGTGGCGGCCGGCTCGGGGATCGCCATCAGGCCGCGCAGGCGCAGCGCCGGCAGGGCGGCGACGGCGCGGGCGACCTCGGCCACCTCCGCCGGCGCGAGGCCGCTCTTGCTGTCCTCGCCGCTGATGTTGACCTGCAGGCAGACGTTGAGCGGCGGCAGCCCCGCCGGGCGCTGTTCCGCCAGGCGCTGGGCGATCTTCAGGCGGTCCACGCTGTGCACCCAGTCGAAGCGCTCGGCCACGACGCGGGTCTTGTTGCTCTGCAGCGGGCCGATCAGGTGCCATTCGACCTGTCCGCGCAGATCGGCCAGGGCGTCGATCTTGTCGACGCCCTCCTGGACGTAGTTCTCGCCGAAGCGGCGCTCGCCCGCCTCGAACGCGCTTCTCACATCCGAGGCCGGGAAAGTCTTTGTTACCACCAGCAGCGTGACGCTGTCGACAGACCGCGACGCCTGCTGGCAAGCCCTCTCAATGCGGCCATGGAGCTGTTGTATGTTCTCGGAGATCGTCGCCATAATCGCCCACGCTTTTCCTCATCCCATGGACATCACCCAACTGCTGGCATTCTCGGTCAAGAACAAGGCCTCCGACCTTCACTTGTCCGCCGGGCTGCCCCCCATGATCCGCGTCCATGGCGACGTGCGCCGCATCAACGTCGAAGCCCTCGAGCACCGCCAGGTGCACGACATGGTCTACGACATCATGAGCGACGCCCAGCGCAAGTCCTACGAGGAAACGCTGGAAGTCGACTTCTCCTTCGAGATCCAGGGCCTGGCGCGCTTCCGCGTCAACGCGTTCAACCACAACCGCGGCGCCGGGGCGGTGTTCCGGACCATTCCGAGCAAGATCCTGACGCTGGAGCAGCTGAACTGCCCCAAGGTGTTCACCGAGCTCGCGATGAAGCCACGCGGCATGGTGCTGGTGACCGGCCCGACCGGCTCGGGCAAGAGCACGACGCTGGCCGCGATGGTCAACCACCTCAACGAGAACGAGTACGGCCACATCCTGACCGTCGAGGATCCGATCGAGTTCGTCCACGAATCCAAGAAGTGCCTGGTCAACCAGCGCGAGGTGGGTCCACAGACGATGAGCTTCTCCAACGCGTTGCGCTCGGCGCTGCGCGAAGACCCGGACTGCATCCTGGTCGGTGAAATGCGGGACCTGGAAACCATCCGCCTGGCGCTGACCGCCGCGGAAACGGGCCATCTGGTCTTCGGCACGCTGCACACCTCGTCGGCCGCCAAGACGGTGGACCGGATCGTCGACGTGTTCCCGGCCGCGGAGAAGGACATGGTCCGCGCCATGCTGTCGGAATCGCTGCAGGCGGTGATCTCGCAGACGCTGTGCAAGACCAAGGACGGCAACGGCCGGGTCGCTGCGCACGAGATCATGCTGGGCACCTCGGCCATCCGGAACCTGATCCGGGAGAACAAGGTCGCGCAGATGTATTCGTCGATCCAGACCGGCAACAACCTGGGCATGCAGACGCTGGACCAGAACCTCACCGACCTGGTCCGCCGCAACATCATCTCGCCGGCCGAGGCGCGCGCCAAGGCCAAGATGCCCGAGAACTTCCCCGGCTGAGCGGACCGGCCCCACCACAACGACAGATCGATCGGGAGCGGGCGGGTGACCGCCGCGCCCCCGGCACACAGGACAGGACGCCGCCATGGAACGCGATCAGGCCACCAAGTTCATCAACGACCTGCTTCGCCTCATGGTGTCGCGCAAGGGCTCCGACCTCTTCCTGACGGCGGAGTTCCCGCCGGCGGTGAAGGTCGACGGCAAGGTGACCAAGGTGTCGCCGCAGCCGCTGACCGGCCAGCACACGCTGCAGCTGGCGCGGGCCATCATGAACGACAAGCAGGCGGCCGATTTCGAGCGCACCAAGGAGTGCAACTTCGCGATCTCGCCGCAGGGCATCGGACGGTTCCGGGTCAACGCCTACATCCAGCAGGGCCACGTGGCGCTGGTGCTGCGGACCATCCCGCAGACCCTGCCGACCGTCGAATCGCTGGAGTTGCCGCACATCCTCAAGGACGTGGTGCAGACCAAGCGCGGCCTGGTGATCCTGGTGGGCGCGACCGGTTCGGGCAAGAGCACCTCGCTGGCGGCGATGGTGGACCACCGCAACCAGACGACCTACGGCCACATCATCACGATCGAGGACCCGGTCGAGTTCGTGCACCCGCACAAGAACTGCATCGTCAGCCAGCGCGAGGTCGGTCTCGACACCGAAGGCTGGGAGCAGGCGCTGAAGAACACGCTGCGCCAGGCGCCGGACGTGATCCTGATGGGCGAGATCCGCGACCGCGAGACGATGGAGCACGCGGTGGCCTTCGCCGAGACCGGTCACCTGTGCATGGCCACGCTGCATGCCAACAGCGCCAACCAGGCGCTGGACCGGATCATCAACTTCTTCCCGGAAGAGCGGCGCGCCCAGCTCCTGATGGACCTGTCGCTGAACCTGAAGGCGCTGGTGTCGCAGCGGCTGCTGCCGCGCCAGGAGGGCAAGGGCCGCATCGCCGCGGTCGAGATCCTGCTGAACACCCCGCTGATCAGCGACCTGATCTTCAAGGGCGAGGTGGGCGAGATCAAGGAGATCATGAAGCGCTCGCGCGAACTCGGCATGCAGACCTTCGACCAGGCCCTGTTCGATCTCTACGAGTTGGGCAAGGTGACCTACGAGGACGCGCTGCGCAACGCCGACTCGGTGAACGACCTGCGCCTGCAGATCAAGCTCAACAGCGAGCGCGCGCGCAGCGGTGATCTGTCGTCGGGCACGGAGCATCTGACCATCGTTTGAGGGCGGCTCCGAGGCGACGCGGGGCGCACAAGGCCAACCTGCGGAAGGGCCACAATCGTCGGGTTCTTAATCACCCCACGACAGGTCCTTCCATGAGCAGCATCGGCCAGCGTTCCTACGAATCGACTCCGTCCCTCCGCGTGTCCTTCCTGGGGCTCGGCGTGATGGGCTTCCCGATGGCCGGCCATCTGGCCAAGGCCGGCCAGCAGGTCACGGTCTACAACCGGTCGCCCGCGAAGGCGCAAGCCTGGACTGCGGAGTTCGGCGGCCAATCCGCCGCAACGCCGCGTGAAGCGGCCCAGGACGCGGACATCGTCTTCTGCTGCGTCGGCAACGATGCCGACCTGCGCTCGGTCGTGCTGGGCGCCGACGGCGCCTTCGCCGGCATGAAGCCGGGCGCGGTCTTCGTCGACCACACGACCGCCTCGGCGGAAGTCGCCCGCGAACTCGCTGCCGAAGCACAGAAGCTCGGCCTGCACTTCATCGACGCGCCCGTTTCCGGCGGCCAGGCCGGCGCGGTCAACGGCGCGCTGACGGTCATGTGCGGCGGCGAGGAAGCCATCTTCGACAAGGTCCGTCCCTACGCCATCCACTTCGCGAAGGCGGTCACCCGCGTGGGCGATGCCGGCGCCGGGCAGCTCGCGAAGATGGTCAACCAGATCTGCATCGCCGGCATCGTCCAGGGACTGTCGGAAGCCATCGCCTTCGGGCAGAAGAGCGGCCTGCCCATGCCGTTGGTGCTCGACGTCATCGGCAAAGGCGCGGCGCAGAGCTGGCAGATGGACAACCGCGGCAAGACCATGGTCGAGGACAAGTTCGACTTCGGCTTCGCCGTCGACTGGATGCGCAAGGACCTCGGGCTGGTGCTGGACGAAGCCCGCCGCAATGGGGCCCGGCTGCCGCTGACGGCGCTGGTCGACCAGTTCTATGCGGATGTGCAGGAAATGGGCGGGAACCGCTTCGACACGTCGAGCTTGATCAAGCGCCTGCGCTGAGAGGGCGCCAGAGGCGCCGTCGCTGCGAGCAGAGCCAGTCGGACTCCCTCCCCCTCTCCCGCACCGCGGGAGCGGGTGGGGGTGAGGGCCAGCGGCCGCCGCATTCAAAAAAAACGGCGCCGGCCGCTTGCGCGGTCGGCGCCGTTGTCTTTGGCGCTTCGAATGACTGATCGGCAGGCGATCAGCCGCCGGACTGACGCGGCGCGTCCACGCCCCCGCCCAGCACCTTGTAGAGCTGTACCTGGTTCTGCAGTTGCGCAAGTCGCACCTGGAGCGCCGCCTGCTGCGCGGCGAAGGTCGCGCGTTGCGCATCCAGCAGATCCAGGCTCGAGGCCGCGCCGTTGCGGAAGCTCAGGTCGACCAGCTCCAGCCGCGTCGCCTCCGCGGCCGCCTGCGCATCCTGCGCGCGCAGCTGCTCGTCGAGCGTGGCGCGTCCGGCCAGGGCGTCGGCCACTTCCTTGAAGGCCGTCTGCACGACCTTCTCGTACTGGGCGACCGCGATCTCGCGGTTGGCCTTGGCCGCGTCGACGTTGTTGCGCACGCGGCCCGCGTCGAAGATCGGCATCAGCGCCGAACCCGCGATGCTCCACGCGCTCTGGCTGAACAGGTCGCGCAGCGCGCTGCTCGCCGTGCCCACGCTGCTCGTCAGCGTGATGCTCGGGAAGTAGGCCGCCCGCGCGACGCCGATGTTGGCCTCCGCCGCCACCAGCTGCTGCTCGGCCTGGACCACGTCGGGCCGGCCCACCAGCACCTGCGACGGCATGCCCGCCAACAGCGCGCCCATGGTCTGGTCGCTGAGCGGCCGGGACTGCGGCAGCGATTCCGGCACGCCCTGCCCCACCAGCAGCGTCAAGGTGTTCAGATCCTGCGCCCGGGTGCGCTCGGCCTGCGCCAGCGTCGCGCGCGCCGCCTCGTACGAGGACTTCGCGGTGCTCAGGTCCAGGTTGGACGCGGCACCGTTGTCGAACTTCAGCTGCATCAGCTTCAGGCTGTCCTCGCGCGTCGACAGCGTCTGGCGCGTCAGCGCCAGCAGCTCCTCGTCGGCCTGGACCGCCAGATAGGCCGACGCGACGCCGGCCACCAGGCTGATCTGCGCCGAGCGCGCCGCCTCGCCCGTGGCCAGATACTGCGCGAAGGACGCGGCGCTCTGGTTCTTCACGCGGCTGAACAGGTCGAGCTCGTACGAGGTGATCTGCAGCCCCGCCTGGTAGGCGTTGACGATGCGGCTGTCGCCGTTCGCCGTGGTCTGCGGTCCGCGCGAGGCCGAGAAGCCGGCGTTGACCGTCGGCCAGCGGCTCGCCGCCGTGACGTTGGCCTGCGCCCGCGCCACGTCGACATTCAGCAGCGCGATGCGCAGGTCGCGGTTGTTCTTCAGCGCGAGGTCGATCAGCTGCTTGAGCCGCTCATCGCGGAAGAACTGCTGCCATTGCAGCTCGGTCGCCGCCTTGGCATCAGCCGCCTCGGCGCCCGGGCCTTGCGGCCACTGCGGCGCCACCGGCGCGTCCGGACGCCGGTGGTCCGGCGCGAGGTTCACGCAGCCGGTCAGCAGCGCCACGGTCGCGGCCGCGGCGGCCATCATCGAAAGTTTGCTCTTCATCATGCTCAGACTCCGTCCGCGTTCTTGGCGGCCGTGATGGCCTTGGTCGGATCGGGACCGTCCAGTTCGTGGGCGTACAGCTTGTGCTGGCGGTCGCTGCCCTTGAAGAAGCGGCGCACCACCAGGAAGAACACCGGCACGAAGATCACCGCCAGCAGGGTCGCGGTGACCATGCCCGACAGCACGCCGGTGCCGATGGCGCGCTGGCTCGCCGAGCCCGCGCCGCTCGCGAAGAACAGCGGCGTCACGCCCAGGATGAAGGCCAGCGAGGTCATGATGATCGGGCGGAAGCGCAGGTGCGCCGCCTCCAGGATCGCTTCGACCAGGCCCTTGCCCTGCGCCTGCAGGTCCTTGGCGAACTCGATGATCAGGATCGCGTTCTTCGCCGACAGGCCGATGATGGTGATCAGGCCGACCTTGAAGTACACGTCGTTGGGCATGCCGCGCAAGGTCGCCCCCGCCAGCGCACCCAGCAGGCCCAGCGGCACCACCAGCATCACCGACATCGGGATGGACCAGCTCTCGTACAGCGCGGCCAGGCAGAGGAAGACCGCCAGCAGCGAGAACGCCAGCAGGATGCCCGCCTGCGAGCCCGACAGCTGCTCTTCACGCGACAGGCCCGTCCACTCGAAGCCGATGCCGGCCGGGAGCTGCGAGACCATGTTCTCCAGTTCCTTCATCGCCTGGCCCGAGGACACGCCCGGCGCGGGATCGCCCGCCAGACGCATCGCCGGATAACCGTTGTAGCGCGTGGCCTGCATCTGCCCGGTGATCCACTTGCTGGACGCGAAGGCCGAGACCGGCACGTTGGCGCCCGCCGCGTTCGTCACATTCAGCTTGAGCACGTCTTCCGGCGTCGAGCGGCGCGCCGCGTCGGCCTGCACCACGACGCGCTGCATGCGGCCGGTGCTCGGGAAGTCGTTCACGTAGGCCGAGCCGAGCTGCGTGCCCAGCACGCGCGCGATGGTGTCGAAGCCGACGCCCAGCGCCTGCGCCTTGGCACGGTCGATGTCGATCTGCAGTTGCGGCGCGTCTTCCAGACCGTCCGGGCGCATGCCGGTGATCAGCTTGCTCTTGGACGCCATGCCCATCAGCTGGTTGCGCGCGTTCAGCAGCGCCTCGTGGCCGAGGCCGGCGCGGTCCTGCAGACGCAGCGCGAAGCCGGTGGCGTTGCCCAGTTCCTGGATCGGCGGCGGCGAGAGCGGGAAGATGAACGCGTCACGCACGCCCCCCATCATCGCGCCCATCACGCGGCCGGCCACCGCCTGCGCGCTGTGGTCCTTGCCCTTGCGCTCGTCCCACGGCTTGAGCGGCACGAACACCAGCGCGGCGTTCTGGCCCTGGCCGGAGAAGGAGAAACCGATCACGCCGATGGTGTCGGCGACTTCGGGCTGCTTGTGGAGGAACTGCTCCAGCGTGGCCACGGCGGCTTCGGTCCGGTTGGACGTCGCGCCCGGCGGCAGCTGCACGTTGACGATCAGGTAGCCCTGGTCCTCGTTGGGGAGGAAGGACGTCGGCATGCGGACGTACAGCCAGCCGACGACCGCGACCACGGCGACGAAGGCGACCATCATCGGCCCGGCGCGCTTGAGCAGCTTGGCGACCCAGCCCTCGTAGCCCTTGGCGGTGCGCGAGAAGCCGCGGTTGAACCAGCCGAAGAAGCCGCGCTTCTCGTGGTGGTGCCCGGCGTCGACCGGCTTGAGCAGCGTCGCGCACAGCGCCGGCGTCAGCGACAGCGCCATCAGCGCCGACAGCGCCATGGAAGCCACCATCGCCAGCGAGAACTGGCGGTAGATGTTGCCCACCGAGCCGGCGAAGAAGGCCATCGGGATGAACACCGCGATCAGCACCGTGGTGATGCCGATGATGGCGCCCGAGATCTGGCTCATCGCCTTCTTGGTCGCCTCACGGGGGCTGAGGCCCTCCTCGCTCATGATGCGCTCGACGTTCTCGACGACCACGATGGCATCGTCCACCAGGATGCCGATCGCCAGCACCATGCCGAACAGCGTCAGCACGTTGATCGAGAAGCCCAGCGTCAGCATCACCCCGAAGGTGCCCAGCAGCGCCACCGGCACCACCAGCGTCGGGATCAGCGTGTAGCGCCAGTCCTGCAGGAACAGGAACATCACCAGGAACACCAGCACGATCGCCTCGATCAGCGTCTCCACCACCTGGGAGATGGAGATCTGCACGAACTTGGACGAGTCGTACGGGACCTTGTATTCGACGCCGGCGGGGAAGTACTTCTTCAGCTCTTCCATGCGCGCCTTGACCGCCTTGGCGGTGCCCAGCGCGTTGCCGGACGGCGACAGCTGCACGCCCACGCCGGTGGACGGCTGGCCGTTCAGTCGCGCGTAGGTGCTGTAGCTCTGGCCGCCCATCTCGATGCGCGCGACGTCCTTGAGCTTCACGGTGGAGCCGTCGGTGTTGGCGCGCAGCACGATGTTGCCGAACTGCTCCTTGTTCTCCAGCTGGCCCTTGACCACGATGGTCGCGGACATGGTCTGGCTGCTCGTGTTCGGCCGGTCGCCCAGCACGCCGGCCGGCACCAGCGCGTTCTGCGCGGTGATGGCGGCGTTGACCTCGGCGGGGCTGAGCTTGAACGACTCCATCTTGGCCGGATCCAGCCAGATGCGCATCGCCTGCTCGGTACCGAACAGCTGTGCCTGGCCGACCCCGGCGATCCGCTGGATCTCGGGCACGACGTTGCGGGCGGCGTAGTCGCCCAGCGCGATCGGGTCCATCGAGCCGTCCTTGGACGACAGCGTCACGAACAGCAGGAAGTTGGAACGCGCCTTGTCGACGCGCACGCCCTGCTGCGTCACCGCGGCGGGCAGCCGGGGGGTCGCGCGCGACAGGCGGTTCTGGACTTCCACCTGCGCCAGGTCGATGTTGGTGCCCGACTCGAAGGTCACCGTGATGGCGCCCGTGCCGTTGGCCTGGCTGACCGATTCCATGTAGGCCAGGCCGGGGGCGCCGTTGAGCTCCTGCTCGATGACGGAGATCACCGACTCGTCCAGCGTCCTGGCCGACGCGCCCGGGTAGGCGACGTTGATGGACAGCGACGGCGGCGCGACGGTGGGGTACTGGGCCACCGGCAACTGGGTGACCGCCACCCCGCCGAAGACCAGGATGAACAGGGCGATCACCCACGCGAAGATGGGGCGATCAATGAAGAAACGTGCCATGTCTTGGATCCTTCCCGAGCGTCAGGCGCTCAGCGGCTCGCCGCGGAGGCGGCGGGCGCCGCACCGGACGCCGCGCCGGAGGCGGCGCTGGCCGGGTTGAACGGCACCGGATTGACTGGCGCGCCCGGCACGAACATCTTCTGGAAGCCGTCGGCGATGACCTTCTCGCCGGCCTTCAGGCCGTCGAGCACCACCCACTGGTTGCCGATCGCGTTGCCGATCTTGACCTTGCGCGGCGCGGGCTTGTTGTCGGGACCGACCACCAGCACCGTGTCGCCGGACGAACCGCGCGTCACCGCCTGCTGCGGCAGCAGGATCGCGGACGGCAGTTCCGCCTGCGCCACGCGGACGCGGACGTACTGGCCGGGCAGCAGGGCGCTGTCGGGGTTCGGCACTTCGGCGCGCAGCGTCACCTGGCCCGAGGTCGGATCGACCGTCAGGTCGGTGAACAGCAGCTTGCCGGTGCGCGGCAGCACGGTACCGTCGTCGCCGACGATCTCCACCTGCGCGGCATTGGCGCCCGCGCTGCGGAGCTGGCCCGCGGCCAGCGCGCGGCGCATCGCCTGCACCTCGTTGGCCGACTGGGTGAAGTTCACATAGACGCTGTTGACCTGCTGGATCAGCGCGAGCTGCGTGGCATCGGCGGCACCGACCAGCGCGCCTTCCGTCACCAGCGCGCGACCGATGCGGCCGGCGATGGGGGCGTAGACATGCGCGTAGTCCAGGCTCAGCTTGGCCGTCACCGCGGCGGCCTTGGCGGCGGCCACGTCGGCCGCCGCGGCCTTCGCGGTCGCGACCGAGGTGATGTACTCCTGCTGGCTGATCGCCTTCGCATCGGCCAGCGGCTTGTTGCGCGCGGCCTGCGCGGCGGCCTGGGCTTCATTCGCCTGCGCCTTGGCCACGTTGGCGTTGGCGCTGTCGAGCTGGGCCTGGTACGGCGCCGGATCGATGAGGAACAGCGCCTGGCCGGCCTTCACCTCGGACCCTTCGGTGAACAGGCGCTTCAGGATCACGCCGTTGACCCGGGCCCGGACCTGCGCGGTGCGCAGCGCCTCGACGCGGCCCGGCAGTTCGGTCTGCAGCGCGACCGCCTGCTGACCCACCGTGACGACGCCGACATTGGGCGGGGGCATGCCGCCGCCCGCCGGGCCACCCTTGCCGGCGGCCTGCTCGTCCTTGCCGCAGGCGGTCAGCACCGCCGCGATCGAGATCACCAGCGGCAGCAGATAAAGCATGCGCGCGCCAGCCTTCAGGCTCGGGCGCTCCGACCCCGGCGTTGCTTTTGTCAGAGGGGTAGACATCACGATGGGATTCCTCTCGAAGTACAGATTCGACATGCAGATTCGCGGATTCAGGGGGTCGGTCCGGCTCGAACAGCCGGGCGGACAGGGCAAACCGCGGCCCTACCGGCACGACGTACGGCAGCGGTACGGTTCGACCGAGGTGCCGCAGTATATACATACATTCATGCATGTATGTTTCTGCCATGTGCTTCTACAATCGAGGCATGGCCCGCCGCACCAAACAAGAAGCCCAGGAAACCCGCGCCCGTCTGCTCGACGCCGCGGAGCAGCTCTTCCATGAGCGCGGCGTCTCCCGCACCTCGCTGCAGGACATCGCGCAGGCCGCCGGCGTGACCCGCGGTGCCGTGTACTGGCACTTCGAGGACAAGGTCCAGCTCTTCAACGCCATGATGGAACGCGCCACCATGCCGCTGGAAGAGGACTTCGAGGCGTCGGTGTCGCCCGGACCGGACCGGCCATTGGACGATCTGCGGTTGAGATTGATGAACGTCATGCACTGCGCGGTGTTCAACGCCCGCACGCGCCGCGCTTTCGAGATCGCCAACCTGCGCGTCGAATTCGTCGGGGAGATGGCGTCGATCCGCGGCCGCAAGGTCGCCGCCCATCGAGAGTGGACCGACCACAACCGCGAGGCCTTCGAGCGCGCCAAGGCGCTCGGCCAGTTGCCCCCGGACGTCGACGTCCACCAGGCCGCCATCGGGCTGATGGCGCTGATCGGGGGATTGCTCCATCACTGGATCCTCGATCCCGAGGCCTTCGACCTGATCGGGGTCGGTCAGGCGCGGCTGGAGCATTACCTGTCCTCGCTGACGGTGGTGGTGCCGAACCGCTTCCCGCCGCTGACCGTGGCCGAGCGCGGCGCGCTGGGCCGGCAGCCGGTGTGCGACGCGGGCCGCGGCGATGCGCCTGCGGACCGTGAGCACGGCGGCGCGCGGGATGGCGAAAACGTGCCAGAGACGCCAGAGACGCCAGAGACGCCAGACGCGCCAGACGCGGCGGCTGCCGTCAAGCCTCGGGAATAACGGGCTTTCCGTCGGAAAGCCCTGGATTTATGCAGGGTGCCTCGGGGTCTCCCCCAGGGTGCGGCGACAATACCCGGTTGACCACGCCCGAGCCGCCGCCGTGTCCCTCGCTCCTCCGCCTACCCGTCCGCTGTCCGATCTGAAGAAGACCGGCCAGAAGGCGCTGACCTCGTACCGCCCGTTCTGGGCGAAACGTTTCGGCCCCGCCCCCTTCCTGCCCATGTCGCGGGAGGAGATGACGCAACTGGGCTGGGACAGCTGCGACATCATCATCGTCAGCGGCGACGCCTACGTGGACCACCCGAGCTTCGGCATGGCGGTCATCGGACGGACGCTGGAGGCGCAGGGCTTCCGCGTGGGGATCATCGCGCAGCCGGACTGGAACTCGCCGGACGCGTTCCGGGCCCTGGGCAAGCCCAACCTGTTCTTCGGCGTGGCGGCCGGGAACATGGATTCGATGATCAACCATTACACGGCGGACCGGAAGATCCGCTCGGACGACGTCTACACGCCGGGCGGCGGCGCCGGCAAGCGCCCCGATCGCGCGACGCTGGTCTACACGCAGCGCTGCAAGGAGGCGTTCAAGGACGTCCCGGTGATCATCGGCGGCATCGAGGCCTCGCTGCGCCGCATCGCCCATTACGACTATTGGCAGGACAAGGTGCGGCGCTCGATCCTGGTGGACTCGAAGGCCGACCTGCTGGTCTATGGGAACGCCGAGCGCGCAATCATCGAGATCGCCCACCGCCTGTCGCAGAAGAAGCCGATCGAGTCGATCACCGACGTGCGCGGCACCGCCTTCATGCGCAAGCCGGACGACGCCGCGCTGGATGGCTGGTTCGAGATCGACTCGACCGACGTCGACGCCCCCGGCAAGATCGACGCGCTGCTGAGCCCCTACATGACCACCGAGGAAGCGGCCGCCGACCAGGGCACCGATTGCTCGAAGCAGCATGAACAGGCGCAGGCGGCTGCCATGCCAGGCGCTCCGGGAACTCCTGCGGCGGGTGCGCCGACGCAGCCCGGCATGCCCGAGATCAAGCCGATCAAGATCATCCGCCAGACGCTGTCGAAGACGGACGGCCGCGCCCTAATCACGCCGCGCGAACGCACCGTCATCCGCCTGCCGGCCTACGAGCAGGTCAAGAGCGATCCGGTCCTCTACGCCCACGCCAACCGCGTGCTGCACCTGGAGACCAACCCCGGCAACGCGCGCGCGCTGGTGCAGCGGCATTCGTCGGGCGGCGTCGACCGCGACGTCTGGCTGAACCCGCCGCCCATCCCGCTGACGACGGTCGAGATGGACCACGTCTTCGACCTGCCCTACGCCCGCAGCCCGCACCCGGTCTACGCCGACGAGAACGGCAGCCACGACCACGCCACCAAGATCCCGGCGTGGGAGATGATCCGCTTCAGCGTGAACATCATGCGCGGCTGCTTCGGCGGCTGCACCTTCTGCTCGATCACCGAGCACGAGGGCCGCGTGATCCAGAGCCGCAGCGAGGACTCGGTCATCCGCGAGATCGAGGACATCCGCGACAAGGTCAAGGGCTTCACCGGGATCATCTCGGACCTGGGCGGGCCGACCGCCAACATGTGGCACATCGGCTGCAAGAGCCCCGAGATCGAGGCCGCCTGCCGCAAGCCCAGCTGCGTCTATCCGGGCATCTGCCCGAACCTGCACACCGACCACGGCCCGCTGATCAAGCTGTACCGGCGCGCCCGCGCGCTGCGCGGCGTCAAGAAGATCCTGATCGGCTCGGGCCTGCGCTACGACCTGGCGATCGAATCGCCGGAGTACATCCAGGAACTGGTGACCCACCATGTCGGCGGCTACCTGAAGATCGCGCCGGAACACACCGAGGGCGGTCCGCTCTCGAAGATGATGAAGCCGGGCATCGGCACCTACGACCGCTTCAAGCAGCTGTTCGAACAGGCCAGCGCGGCGGCGGGCAAGAAGCAGTTCCTGATCCCCTACTTCATCGCGGCGCACCCGGGCACGGCCGACGAGGACATGATGAACCTGGCCCTCTGGCTCAAGCGCAACGGCTTCCGCGCGGACCAGGTGCAGACCTTCTATCCGAGTCCCATGGCCACGGCCACGGCGATGTACCACTCGGGCAAGAACCCGCTGAAGAAGGTGACGCGCGACAGCGAGCCGGTCGACATCGTCAAGGGCGAGCGTCGCCGGCGCCTGCACAAGGCCTTCCTGCGCTACCACGACCCCAACAACTGGCCGCTGCTGCGCGAGGCGCTCAAGGACATGGGCCGCGCCGACCTGATCGGCAACGGCAAGCACCATCTGATCCCGACCTTCCAGCCGGCGACCGACGGCGGCTACGAATCGGCGCGGCGCAAGAACTCGACGCAAGCCGGCGAAAAGGTCGCGCCGAACAAGCCGCGTTCGGGCCAGATCCTGACCCAGCACACCGGACTGCCGCCGCGCGTGACTGGCGCGAAGCCGGCCCCGCGTGGCACGTCCGCGCCCGGCGGCAAGCAGGCAGGCAAACCGGCACTGAAACCGACACGCCAGCCGGCGTCGAAGCTGGCGTCCAAGCCGGCATCCAAGCGCGGTCAGCGCTGATTCAAGGCTGATCCTGGGCGGGTGGCGCCGCCGGCTTCACCCACTGCCAGACCTTCCATCCCAGGCTGAGCCAGGCCCAGAGCCGGGCGATCCGTCCCGGCGAGCGATCGTCCGCGGCGGGGTCGCGCCGGCGGAAGGCGCGCATCAGGCCCGCCAGACCGCCGGCCGCGGCCAGCGCGGCCACCGTCCGCCAAAGTCTGGGCAGGCCACCCGCCAGCCGGAAGAGGGCATGCCCCCGCTCGGCCCAGCGCATCGGACCTGCCAGTCCCTGCACCTCGTTGCGCAAGCCGAGCCGCAGCTCGGCGCTGCGCAACTGCAGTTCGAGTTGACGCAGCTGGAGCCGCTGGCGCGCGTCGCCCCACATCACTGCGGTGCTCCTCGCCCTTGCGGGCCGTCCTCGGGCTCGAGCGCCCGCCGGTCCCGGGCCAGCTCCGCGACGCTCGCCGCGAACGGCTTGCCCGCCGCCAGTTGCCGTTTCGCCCAGTACCAGCATCCCGCGGCACCGATCAGGAAGGCCGCGCCCAGGCCCGCCCCCACCGGCGCCCGCCACGCGTCGGGCACCCACAGGAGCGCCGCGAACACCAGCATCAGCAATGCCGCCACGCCGAGCAGCAAGGCCAGCAGCAGCGCGGTCAGCGCGCCGAACAGGCGCAGCAGCTCCGCCTGCAGTTCCACGCCCAGCAATTCCAGCCGCACACGGGCCAGTTCGAGCGCCCGGTCGGCCACCCGCCGCAGCCGCTCCGTCAGCCCCGGATCGCGTGAATCCATCGATCGTTTCTCCTCTGTGTGCACCCTCTCGGTGTGCGAAAGCTATCACTGAATCGGGGGAAACGAGGGCGTTCTTTGTCCGATCCGGCCGCGGGCCTTGGGCTACAGTGCGGTAACGCCTGGTTGCGCGGACCCCGCGCCGCCGGCCTGACAAGGTCCATTCAATGCCTGATCGCCAGCACACGCCGCACTCCGCCGTCGATGACGACGACCTGCTGCAGTTCCTGGACGACCACGACCACGCGGCCGAGGAGACCGGCGAGACCCGCAAGCCTTGGCGGGTGCTGATCGTCGACGACGACACCGACGTCCACAAGGCCACCGAGCTCGCGATGCAAGGGCTGCAGGTCGAAGGCCAGCCGCTGACCTTCCTCCACGCCAAGTCCGCCGCCGAGGCCCGCTCCCTGCTGGGTCACGAACCCGACATCGCCGTCGTGCTGCTGGACGTCGTCATGGAGTCCGACGACGCCGGCCTGCAGCTGGTGCGTCACATCCGCGAGGAACTGCGCCAGCGCGCCGTGCGCATCGTGCTGCGCACCGGTCAGCCGGGTTACGCGCCGGAGATCGAGACGGTCCAGGCCTACGACATCAACGACTACAAGACCAAGTCGGAACTGACCCGCACCCGGCTCTACACGGTGCTGACCGCCGCGATCCGGTCGTACCGCCAGATCCGCGCGCTGGAGGCGAACCGGCAGGGCCTGGAGATGATCGTCGAGGCCAGCACCGAGCTCGGCCGCCAGCACGGCCTGCACCGCTTCGCCGAGGGCGTGGTCACGCAGCTGTGCGCGCTGCTGGGCACGCTCCCCGAAGGGCTGGTCTGCGTGCAGGCCAACAGCCACCACAGCGGCGACGCCAGCGGCGAGGCCCGCGTCATCGCGGCCGCCGGCCAGTACAGCTCGCTGATCAACCGGCCGCTGCACGCGGTGCCGGCGGGCAAGATCCGCGAGCTGCTCGGCCGCTGCCTGTCGGCGGGCCACAACCTGTACGAGGACGGCTGCACCGTCCTGTTCTTCGGTCTGCCGAGCGGGCGCGCGATGGCGGCGCTGGTCGAGGTCCAGCGCGAGCTCGACGAGCTCGACCACCAGCTGCTGCGCGCGTTCTGCTCCAACATCGCCGTCGGTTTCGAGAACGTCATGCTCTACACGCAGCTGACGGACCAGGCCTACAACGATCCGTTGCTGCAGCTGCCCAACCGCACCCGCTTCATCGAACTGCTGGAGCACAACCTCAAGTCGCCCGAGGGCATCACCCTCGCGCTGATCGACCTGGACGACTTCGCCGACGTCAACGACGCCTTCGGCCATCGCTTCGGCGACCAGGTGCTGCAGGCGGTGTCGCAGCGCCTCGCCCAGCGGCTCGGGTTCAACACCGCGATGGCGCGGATCTCGTCGAACGCGTTCGGCCTGCTGGGACCGGACGACATGGTCAACGGCCAGCGCATCGGCACAGCCTTCGAGGATCCCTTCACCGTCGCCGGCGAACGGCTGCAGCTGTCGGCCACGACCGGTCTGGTGCGACTCGCCCAGTCGCGCGCGCTGGGCTCCGAGCTGCTGCTGGACGCGCAGATCGCGCTCAAGCGCGCCAAGGCGGGCAACCGCGGCGCGTCGCAGTACTTCTCCCCGGAAATGGGCATCGACGCCCGCGAGCGCTTCAAGCTGCTCAAGGGCCTGCGCGCGAGCTTCGAGGAGCGTCGGCTGTTCGTCGTCTACCAGCCGCAGGTCGAGCTCGCCACGCACCGCGTCATCGGCGCCGAGGCGCTGCTGCGCTGGCGCACGGACGAAGGCAGGTTCGTGCCGCCCGACCAGTTCATCCCGCTGGCCGAGCAGTCGGGCCTGATCGTCCCGATCGGCGAATTCGTGCTGAGGACCGCCTGCCGCCAGGTGCGCCAGCTGCGCGACGCCGGTTACTCGGACTTCCGCATCGCGGTGAACATCTCGCTGGCGCAGTTCCGCCATCCGGCCTTCATCGACACGGTCCGCCGCGCGCTGGCCGATGCCGACGTGCCCGGCGCCGCGCTGGAGCTGGAGATCACCGAATCGATGGCGATGGAGGAGGTCTCGGCCGTGCTGCGCGTGCTCGCGGAGATCCGCGGGACGGGCGCTTCGGTCGCGATCGACGACTTCGGCACCGGGTTCTCGTCCCTGAGCCAGTTGCGTCGCCTGGACGTCGAGCGGCTCAAGATCGACCGAGCGTTCGTGCGCGAGGCGCAAAGCTCCGCCGCCGGCGCGACGATCGCGCAGATGGTGGTGAACCTCGGGTGCAGCCTCGGCATGCGGGTCGTGGCCGAAGGCATCGAGACCGAGGAGCAACGTCAGCACCTGCTGGCGCTGGGCTGCCATGAGGGTCAGGGCTGGCTGTTCGCCAAGCCGATGCCGGCGGACGAACTGGACCGCTGGCTGGCCGCGCCCAAGGCCTGGGAGACGGATCCGCCTCCGGCGGCCACTCCGACGACGGTGCTGGCGCCGCCCTGCGCCGCGCCGGTCAACGGCGGACGCTGATCGACGGCGGCGCGAAGACCGCCGCCGATCGCCTTCCCGCTCAGCGGCGGGTCAGCAGCAGCCCGATCAGCAGGCCGACGCCGGCCGCGACGCCGACGGATTGCCACGGGTTGTCATGCACGTAGTCGTCGGTCGCCTTGCCGGCGGCCTTCGCGCGATCGACCGCCGCCGACTGGAACTCGCCCAGGCTGGACTTGGCGCGGTCCAGTGTCGACTGGACGCGGGCCCGCAGTTCGGAAGCACCGGCGCTGGTCTGGTCGGCCGTGGCGCGGAGCAGCGATTCGGCGTCGCTCACCACCTGGTTCAGGTCGTTCAGCAGGCGGTCGGAGGGAGAGGTCTTGGCCATGAGCGTTACTCCTTTTGGTCGGTTTGTGGGATCAGAAAGCGCATCGGCGCGGGTCGAAGTCCGGTTGTACGTCTGTCGAGCAGTCCCCGGCAAGTCGCCCCGACGGGTGTCCGACCGCGGTACACGGTCTTGCCCATCCGCCCATGCAACAGGCCCTGCCCTGCCCTCCGGCAGATTTCGCTCCCGGGTCGGGACGCCTCGGAGGAAGACTCACCGGGAAGAACTGCCATCGTCGTCGCAAACGGTGTAGTGCCGCACCAGGAAATAGCGCTCGCGGCGTTCGCCTTCGACGATCAAGACCTGACCCTCCAGCGCCTCCAGTTCCGGATCGCGGAAGGGATTCGCGCCGGCGCGGCGCAGCACGACGCGATCGCCGCCGGCCAGGTCGAGCAGCAGCGCGAGGCGTTCGCTCTTGCTGCCGGCGTCGGCGCGCTCGCGGCACAGGCGGCCGCGCAGGCGCTCGGAAGGCCCGGCGGAGGCCGCGTGGTCGTCGTCGTGGTCGTCGTCGTGGTCGTCGAGTTCAGCGGGCATGCATGCGCCTCACGTGCAGGAGGTGGCCGTCCTGTTCGGTCGCGATCAGCGCCAGCAGCCGGCGGTCGACCCAGCCCTTGTAGACGTGGACCGTGCGCTGGCCGGGCGCGCCCGCGATGCGGTAGCTGATGGGCGTGCAGTGGTCGGGAGGGATGCCGGATTCCTTGAGCATCGGCCGCACGGCCTCGGCCACGGCCTTCGCGGGCGCCGCGTCGGTGGGCAGCAGCCGGGGCAGCGAACGCGCCAGGTTGCGTCCCTCGCGCTCCAGGCGCTCGCGCCTCAGGCCGCGCACGCCGCGGTCCTCGACCGTGGCGAAGGCCTTGCGGAACGCCTTGGTCCGCGACAAGGCATGCCCCGACCCAGCGACCGGCTGCAGCGACGGATCGCCCAGCAGGTAGAACTGCCCCAGCGTCTTGAGGTCCATCGGATCGAGGTGGGTGCGCTCGCCGGCGAATTTCTGGCGGGCCTCGAGCAGGGCCCGGCCCAGGGAGGCGCCGGCCAGGACGCGCTGCAGGAAGTACTGGCAGATCAGGTCGGCCGAGCCGTTGCCGTCGCTGGGGCCGTAGGCGACGGTCGTGCTGCCGACGAAGGCGCAGGCGCCATCGGCCAGGTAGCGCAGCGCCATCGGCCAGTCGCCTTCCGCCAGCGCCGGATCGAAGAGCTGCGCGCCATAGCAGCACTCGGCCGCGACGACGGTGCCGGCGGTGACGCGATCGCGCAGCAGCGCCGAGCGCAGGGACACCGGGAAGTCCTCGCCGCGCTGGCCGTAGTACTCCGGCATGTCCTCGGCGCCGTGACAGTTGATGAAATGCATCCGCGGCGCCAGATCGGCCTTGGCCCACTTCGGTCCGCCGGGCGGCGACAGGTGCAGCCGGTCCGCGTTGCCGAAGGTGTTGGTCAGGCTGAGGCGCGTCGAGCCCTGCCAGACCTCGGCCGACAGGCCGAAGCTGTCGGCGAAGGCCTCGCGCGGCAGGCCCTTGTGACGGGCGGCGGCGCGGATCAGCTGGAGCAGCAGATCGGGTGTCGTCGCGCCGGGCAGGTCGGGCAGCCGGCCGACGACGCGCGTCGGCCCGAGGAAGCGGTTCGGATCGGTCGAGTAGGCGGCCTCGCAGGCATACGGCAGGTCGCTGGGGACCAGCTTGTCCGAGTCACCGAGCTCGCCGCCGTGCGCCGGATTCTTCAGCGGGACCATCGGCAGCACGTCGGGCCCGCCGAGCAGCACGACGTAATGCGGCAGACGCGCATGCGCCAGCGCGTCGATGGCCCCCTTGAGCGACTTGGCGTCCGGCCGCGCCGGCACGGGCGCGACGCCGTAGGGCTTCATCGCCGAGGCGAGGTCCACGGCCACGACCAGCGTGTCGACACCGCGCCGCTTGTCCGCAGTGGCCAGCGCTTTCAACGCCGCGTCGATCTTCGTGAGCGCCGCGGCACCGTACTTGGCGCGCAACGCGCCGCGATGAACGATCACCAGCTTGTCCATGGAGGTCCTCCTCGTCGGTCGTTCCGGTTCTCGGGCCGGAAAGGCCTGATCCTAGGCATCGGCGGCCCGTGCGGCAATGCACAAGCGTGGGAGGCCTATGCCCGCCTGTCATCAAGCGTGCATGCGGGCTCCGCAAGATCCGCCCGCCATGCAAGCATCCGTCACCCCTCCCCGCAAGACCGACCTGGCGCGCGAGATGCTCGCCCCGGGACAACGCCGCCTGTCGCCCGCGCTGCGCGCGCTGCTGATCACCGTCGACGGCAAGCGCGACGCCGACGAGCTGCGCCAACTCGGCCGCGGTCTCGGTCTGGGCGACGACGGCCTGACGCGACTGGTCGACCAGGGACTGGTCGAAGTGCCGGCCATAGTCGTGCCGCGGCCCGCGCCCGCGCCCGCGCCCGTTCCGCCCGCGCCGCCCCTCGTCACCGGCCTCGACGTCATCCACGACGCCGAGGTGCTCGAGGCCGCGGCGCTGGCGCGCGCCGCCCAGGACCGGGCGCGCCGGCTCGTGTCCGCGAAGTTCTTCGGCCTCGACCTGGTCACCCGGATGCTGGCCGGCCGCGAAGGCGAACTGCGGGATCTGGCCCGGCAGGCCGACACCGAGAGCCGCTTCCTGGAATGGATCGACCTGTGCTGCGAGCGCATCGCGTCCGAGTCCGACGCGGAGCGCGCGGCGAAGTTCCGCGACAGCGTGTCGCGGACGCTGATCGCCGGCTGAGCGCCAGCCACGTGCTGGCTGAGCGCCGGCCTGGCGCCGGCGTTGGGACGACGGTCCCTCGACATGCGCCGCGCTTATGTCCACGTCAGCGCCGCGACGTACAGGTGGTTGACCTTGCGGTACTTGCGCAGCATCAGGCTGGCCGCCTCCATCGTGGCGCCGCTGTCGACGACGTCGTCGATCAGCAGCGCGTTCCACAGGCCCTGGTTGCGGACCTCGTCGTGCAGCGAGAAGGCGTTGGCGAGGGCGAGCATGCGTTCCTCTCGCGTGGAGAAGTCCGTCAGCGGGCGCGACAGCGGCGTCTTCAGCAGCAGCCGCTCGAACACGGGAACGCGCATCTGCAGCGCCAGTTCGCGCGCGACCAGCGACAGGGGCTGCCAGGCGCGCACACGCGACGGCGGCATCGGCACGATGAACCCGACCGGTCCGAGACGCGGCAGGATGAAGTTGCGCAGCGCGCGGGCGAGCGGCTCGGCCTGCGACCTGTCGCCCCGGTGTTTCAGCTGGAACAGCGCCTCGCCGACGTCGGTGCGGGTGTGGTCGAAGCGCGGCCGGCCTTCCCGGTCGTCGCCCAGGTAGACGCTGCTGAGCAACTGCTTGTCGAGCACGAAACCCGCAGTCCACGGACCCTCGATCTGTCGGAGGGAGACTTTCATCGAAACGCCTTTCGAACGTGGAAAGGCGTCTTGGTTGGCGGAGCGAACGGATGGTTCGCGCTGCACCCGTTCGCGCATCCGAGGTCGGATCGCCTATGCTGAAGCCTGGCTTCGTCCCCGAACTGTTGCCCAGGAGTTGCGATGAAACCCACGCCCGCCGGCTGGCCGCGTCTGTCCAGCGCCGTGTTCTACGACAGCGCCGCCGAGGCGATCCCGTGGTTGTGCGAGGCCTTCGGGTTCGAAGTGCAGATGCGGGTGGACGGGGAGGACGGTTCGGTCGTCCACAGCCAGCTCACCTACGGCGAGGCGCTGGTCATGGTCAGCGAGTGCGGCGGCGGCGAACGCTCGGAGCGCTTCGGCATCCCGCTGCGCAGCCCCAAGGGCGTGGGCGGCGCCAACACGCAGAGCCTGATGGTGTACGTGGACGACGCCGCCGCGCACTGCGAACGCGCCCGCGCGGCGGGCGCCACCATCGTCTACGAGCCGAAGATCGAGGACTACGGCCCCGACTACTGGGCCGACAAGAGCTACGGCGTGCTCGACCTGGGCGGCCACCTGTGGTGGTTCGTGGAGCGGGTCAGGGGCTGAGGCCCCCGGCCCGGCCCGGTACGACGTCGCGCTCTGCGCCCAGCTCCCCGCGCGATCTCAGCCCTTCCGCTTCGCCAGGATCGCCTTGCCCACGCGCGAGACGGGCGGCCGGCCCAGCACGCCGGAGATGAACGCGCCCGCGTCGACCAGCTTGTCGATGTCGATGCCGGTCTCGATGCCCAGGCCGTTCAGCAGGAACACCACGTCCTCGGTCGCGACGTTGCCGGTCGCGCCCTTCGCGTACGGACAGCCGCCGAGGCCGGCGACGCTGGCGTCGAAGGTGTGGACGCCCATCTCCAGGCAGGCATAGATGTTGGTCAGCGCCTGGCCGTAGGTGTCGTGGAAATGCCCGCTGACCTCCACCAGCGGGTAATGCTTCAGCGCGCGCTCCATCGCGGCCTGCACCTTGCGCGGCGTGCCGACGCCGATCGTGTCGGCCACGCCGAGATGGTCGACGCCGATGGCCTTCATCAGCGTCACGACGCGCTCGACCTCGTCGGCCGACACGTCGCCCTGGTACGGGCAGCCGACCGCGCACGACAGCGCGCCGCGCACCTTGATGCCGGCCTCGTGCGCCGCGGCCACGACGGGCGCGAAGCGCTCGATGCTCTCCGCGATCGAGCAGTTGATGTTCTTCTGCGAGAAGGCCTCCGACGCGGCCGCGAAGACGACGATCTCGTCCGGCTTCGTCGGCAGCGCGCCTTCCAGGCCCTTCATGTTGGGCACCAGCACGCTGTGCCGCACGCCGGGCCGGCGCTCGACCGCCGCCATCACCGCCGTGTTGTCCGCCATCTGCGGCACCCACTTCGGCGAGACGAAGCTGGTGACCTCGATCTCCTTGAGGCCGGCGTCCTGCAGCAGCGAGACCAGCCTGGCCTTGTCGACCGTGCCGACGTTCTCCTTCTCGTTCTGCAGGCCGTCACGCGGGCCGACATCGACGAGGGTGACGCGGGTGGGCAATGTCGTCATGGGTTGCTCCTCAACTCAGCCTCACGCCTGCAGGCGGAGCAGTTCGGCGCCGTCGCCGACCTGGTCGCCGATCGCGAACAGCAGCTCCGCCACCACGCCGTCGCGCGGCGCGGTGATGGTGTGTTCCATCTTCATCGCCTCCATCACCGCCAGCGGCTGGCCCTTGGTGATCGCATCGCCCGGCTTCGCCAGGAAAGCCACCAGCTTGCCCGGCATCGGTGCGGTCAGGCGACCCGCTTCCGATTGACCCTGACCCGCGTGGGCGATGACGTCGACCTCGGTCACGAGGGCCGAGCCGTGCGCGCCGAACACCGCCACCTGCTCGCCGACCTTGTAGGTCGACACGGTGACGCGGCGCTCGCCGAGGTAGAGCTCATGCTGCTCCGGGCGCGTCGAGCGCAATGCGAGCGCGATCGATTCGCCGCCCACGGCCAGGGACAGGCTGCCGTGATGGTGACGTGCCAGGAGCACCTGATGGTGCTCGCCGTCGACGTCCAGCTCGAACCGGCGCTGTGCGGCGCCGAACATGCGCCAGCCGTCGCGGCGACTCCACGGATCGGCGGACTCCGTCAGCGCTTCTTCCGCCAAGGTGTGAGCCACGACAGCCGCCGCGGTGTCCGCCAGCGGCAGACCCGGCTGACCGAACAGCACGGCCTTCTCGCGCTCGATCAGCGCGGTGTCCAGGTCCGCGTTCGTGAACGACGGCGTCGCCGCGCAGCGGCGCAGGAACGCGACGTTGGTGTGCAGCCCGACGATGTGCGTGTCGCGCAGCGACGCGTCCAGCAGCGCCAGCGCCTGCTCGCGCGTCTCGCCCCAGACGATCAGCTTGGCGATCATCGAGTCGTAGAAAGGGCTGATCGCGTCGCCCTCGCCCACGCCGGAATCGATGCGCACGTCGGCGCGGCGGAAGGCCTCATGCGACGGCCAGCGCGCCACCGACAGCGTGCCGGTCGCGGGCAGGAAACCGCCTTCGGGGTTCTCGGCGCAGATGCGGGCCTCGATCGCGTGGCCATGCATGCGCAGCTGGTCCTGCTTCAGCGGCAGCGGCTCGCCGGCCGCCACGCGCAACTGCCACTCGACCAGGTCCTGGCCGGTGATCGCCTCCGTCACCGGATGCTCGACCTGCAGCCGCGTGTTCATCTCCATGAAGTAGAAGCGGCCGTCCTGCTCGGCGATGAACTCGACGGTCCCCGCGCCCTGGTAGCCGACCGCCTTCGCCGCCGACACCGCGGCGGCGCCCATCTCGGCGCGGCGCTCCGCCGTCATGCCGGGTGCCGGCGCTTCCTCGAGCACCTTCTGATGGCGGCGCTGCACCGAGCAGTCCCGCTCGAACAGGTAGACGCAATCGCCGTGGCTGTCGCCGAACACCTGGATCTCGATGTGCCGCGGGCGCTGCACGTAGCGCTCGATCAGCACCGCGTCGTCGCCGAAGCTGTTGATCGCCTCGCGCTTGCAGGACGCGAGCGCGGCGTCGAATTCCTCGTCCGCATGAACGGCCCGCATGCCCTTGCCGCCGCCACCCGCGCTGGCCTTGATCAGCACCGGGAAACCGATGCGGTTGGCCTCGCGGCGCAGCAGCGCCGGATCCTGATCGGCGCCGTGGTACCCCGGCACCAATGGCACGCCGGCCTGCTCCATCAAGCGCTTCGATTCGGCCTTCAGCCCCATCGCCTGGATCGCCGAAGGCGGCGGGCCGATGAACACGAGACCCGCATCCGCGCAGGCCTGCGCGAACTCCTCGTTCTCGCTCAGGAAGCCGTAACCCGGATGGACGGCCTGCGCGCCGGTGGCCTTGGCGGCCTCGAGGATGCGCTGCCACTGCAGGTAGCTGTCGCGCGGCGCGGGGCCGCCGATGCGCACGGCCTCGTCGCAGGCCTGGACGTGGCGCGCGTTCGCGTCCGCATCGGAATAGACGGCGACGGTCTTCACGCCGAGACGGCGCGCCGTGGCGGCGACGCGGCAGGCGATTTCGCCGCGGTTGGCGATCAGGATCTTCTTGAACACGGGTGTCTCCTCATGTTTCGGGTCCTCGACGCGTCGCGGCTTGTGGCCGCTTCGCGCCGGGTGCGCCCGGACGGCCGCGCTTCGCGATCGTCCGGGGTCGCGTGTCGGCTCTGCGGCCGTCACGCGTCGTCAGGTCGGTTCAGGTCGGTTCACGTCGGGTGGGGCCGCTCAATGGCGATGGCCGCAGGACGCCGTGGCGTCCTCGCCCGCCGGCGCGCAGCCCGGCACGGTGTCGGCGCTCAGCTCGGCTTCCGTCGCGCAGTGCATGCCGAGGCGGTCGATCAGCTTCCGGTCCTTCTCGGCCTGCGGGTTGCTGGTGGTCAGCAGCTTGTCGCCGTAGAACATGCTGTTCGCGCCGGCCAGGAAGCACAGCGACTGCATGGTCTCCGGCATCTCTTCGCGACCGGCGGACAGGCGCACCATCGCGCGCGGCATGGTGATGCGGGCCACCGCGATCGTGCGGATGAACTCGAACGGATCCAGCGCCTCGGTGCCCGCCAGCGGCGTGCCTTCGACCTGCACCAGGTTGTTGATGGGCACCGACTCCGGATACGGATCCAGGTTGGCCAGCTGCGCGATCAGGCCGGCACGCTGGCGGCGGGTCTCGCCCATGCCGACGATGCCGCCCGAGCACACCTTCAGGCCGACGCCGCGCACGCGCTCCAGCGTGTCCAGGCGGTCCTGGTAGGTGCGCGTCGTGATGATCTGGCCGTAGAACTCCGGCGAGGTGTCGAGGTTGTGGTTGTAGTAGTCCAGCCCCGCCTCGCGCAGCTGCTCGGCCTGGCCGTCACCCAGCATGCCCGCGGTCAGGCAGGTCTCCAGGCCCATCGCCTTGACCTCGGCAATCATCTCGCCGATGGCCTCCAGGTGACGCTCCTTCGGCGAGCGCCAGGCGGCGCCCATGCAGAAGCGGGTCGCGCCGTTGGCCTTGGCCGCACGGGCGGCTTCCATCACCTCCTGCAACGGGATCAGCTTCTCGGCCTTGAGGCCGGTGTCGAAGTGCGCGGACTGCGGGCAGTACTTGCAATCCTCCTCGCAGCCGCCGGTCTTGATCGACAGCAGCGTGGACAGCTGCACCGCGTTCGGATCGAAGTGCTCGCGATGCACCTGCTGCGCGCGGAACAGCAGGTCGTTGAACGGCAGCTCGAACAGCGCGGCGATCTCGTTGACGGTCCAGGGCTTGGCGTTGCGACGTTGCTCGTCGGTGGTGGGCGTCAGCGTCTGGATCTGGTTGACGGTCTGCTTCATCGTCATGCTTTCAATGCGTTCAACAGCAGCGGCTGCTGCAGGTGCGCGGCCACGGCCGCGGGAGAGGGATCTTGGAGTCGGGGCACATGGCCCCAGCACGGCACGCCCAGGGCCTCGTCGAGGCGCGCGCGCAAGGCGGCCAGATTGTCCGCCACATGCGGCTGGTGGGGGTCGGCGGTGTTGGCGACCCAGCCGGCCAGGCGCAGGTCGCGCGCGAGGATGGCCTCCGCCGTCAGCAGCGCGTGGTTGATGCAGCCCAGCCGCAACCCGACCACGAGCACCACCGGCATCGCCAGGTCGACGGCCAGGTCGGCGGTGTCCCAGTCGTCGGTGAGCGGCACGCGGAAGCCGCCGACGCCTTCGACCAGCGCGAAATCGCCCTTCGAGGCCGAGCGCCGGATCGCCGCCAGCAAAGCGTCGCGGTCGATGGCGCGGCCTTCGAGCCTGGCGGCGATGTGCGGCGCGCAGGGCTCGCGGAACTGCAGCGGGCCGACCTCGTCCATCGTCATGCCCTGCGTCTGCGCGGCATGCAACTGGGCGACGTCCTCGTTGACCCAGACGCCGTCGGCGTTCTGCGTCTGGCCCGCGGCCAGGGACTTGATCGGCGTGACGTAGCGGCCCAGGCCGTCGAGCGCACGCGTCAGGCCGGCGGTGATGCAGGTCTTGCCGATCTCCGTGTCAGTGCCGGTGATGAAGAAGCCGTGCAGCGGATGCATCGTGCTCATGCGCAGGCCTCCAGCGCGGCGATCAGGCGATCGACGTCCGCCTCGGTGTGCGTCGCGCACAGCGTGATGCGCAGGCGCGCCTCGCCCTTGGGCACCGTCGGTGGACGGATGCCGGGCACGCGCAGGCCTTCGCGCTCCAGCGCGGCGGCGAGCGCCATCACCTCGGCGTTGCCGCCGACGATCAGCGGCTGGATCGGCGTCTGCGAGTCGGCGAGTGTCCAGGTCAGCGTCGGATGGCGATCGAGCAGGGCGCCTATGCCGTCGCGCAAGCGCGCCTGCAGCGCCCGCAGCGACGCGCGTCGCGCGCGACCGGCATCGCCACGGATCAGTTCCAGGCTGGTCAGCAGTGCGTGTTCCACCGCCGGCGGCGAGGCCGTCGAGAAGATGTAGTTGCGCGCCGCCTGCAGCAGGTAGTCGGTGATCGTCGAATGCGCGACGACGAAGGCCCCCGCGAGTCCCGCCGCCTTCCCCAGCGTGCCGACGAGGATCAGCCGCTCGCTGCGCAGCTCGAAGTGCTCCAGCGAGCCGACGCCGTTCTCGCCGAGGACCCCCAGACCATGCGCGTCATCGATGATCAGCCACGCGTCGAATTCCTCCGCCGCGGCCAGCAGCGCCGGCAGCGGCGCGATGTCGCCGTCCATGCTGAAGACGGCGTCGGTGACGATCAGCTTCACGCGCGCCGTGCTGGCCGCGAGCTGCGTGCGCAGGTCCTCGACGTCGCAATGCGCGTAACGCGAGACCTTGGCCTTCGCCAGCCGCGTGCCGTCGATCAGCGAGGCGTGGTTCAGCGTCTCGCTGAAGATTTCCGCATCGGCGTCGCCGAGCGCCGTCACCACCGCCAGGTTGGCCATGTAGCCGGTGCAGAAGCCGATCGCCTTGGCGCCCGGGATGTGCGGCTCGAACCAGCGGCCCAGCAGCGCTTCCACGTCGTGGTGCGCGCGCGAATGGCCGCTCACCAGCGGCGACGCGCCGGAGCCGCCGCCGTAGATGTGCGCGCCTTCGATCAGCGCGTCGGCCACCGCCGGGTGCGCGGCCAGGCCGAGGTAGTCGTTGCTGCAGAACATGGTCAGCTCGCGCGCGAGGCCGTCGGCGCCACGCACTGTCTGACGCGGCGCGGTGCCGGTCTCGGCGATGCGGGTGAAGCGCGTCAGGTCCTGGGCGCGGATCGCGTCCAGCTTGGCTTGCAGGTGATCAAGCAGCATGGAGCACCTCCGCCAGCGTCGCGCGCACGGCGTTCGCGAGGAACTTCGCGGCCGCTTCGTCGATCAGGTACGGCGGCATCAGGTAGACGGTCTGGCCGATGGGGCGGATCAGCAGTTCATGCTTCCGGGCCGCGAGGTGGAACTTCTCGGAGAAGCGCTCGACCGGTGCCGTCGTCTTCGGGTTGATGTCGAAGGCCAGGATCATCCCGCGCTGTCGCAGGTGCGTCACGCGAGGATCGGCGGCCAGCGGCGCGAAGGCTTCGGTGAGCCACGCGGCCTGCTGCTGGTTGCGGTCGAGCTGGCCCGCGTCGAAGCGGTCCAGCACCGCGTTCGCGGCGGCGCACGCCAGCGGATTGCCGGTGTAGCTGTGCGAGTGCAGGAAGCCCCGCGTCACGTCCTGCGACCAGAAGGCCTGGTACACGTCGTCGGTCGTCAGCACCAGCGACAACGGCATCGTGCCGCCGGTGATGCCCTTGGAGAGCAGCAGGAAGTCCGGCCAGTCGGCCTTCGTCGCGGGAGCCGTCTGCTCCCAGGCGAAGAAGGTGCCGGTGCGGCCGCAGCCCACGGCGATCTCGTCGGCGATCAGGTGCACCTTGAACTCGGTGCACAGCGCGCGCAGCGCCTTCAGGTAGCTCGGCGCGTACATCGACATGCCGGCGGCGCCCTGCACCAGCGGCTCGACGATCACAGCGGCGATGTGGTCGTGGCGCTGCGCGAGCAGTGCGCGCATCTCCTCGATCGCCTGTGCCTCGTTGCCCAGCCGCTGGTCCGGCGAGGTCACGATGTGGCTGCGCATCAGCAACGGGTCATAGGCGTCGCGGAAGATCGCGACGTCGGTGACGGCCAGCGCGCCGATGGTTTCGCCGTGGTAACCGTTCTTCAAGCAGACGAACTCGCGCTTGTCCGTCAGGCCGCGATTGCGCCAGGCATGGAAGCTCTGCTTCAACGCGATCTCGACCGCCGACGCGCCGTCGCTGCCGAAGAACACATGGCCCAGCGCGCCGCCCGTGCGCGCGGACAGGCGCTCGGACAGACGGACCGCCGGCTCGTGCGTGCAGCCAGCCAGCATCACGTGCGGCAGCGTGTCGAGCTGCTGCTTGATCGCATCGTTCAGACCCTTGTCGGCATGGCCGAACAGGTTGACCCACCACGAACTGTTGGCGTCGAAATAGCGCGCCCCCTCGTGGTCGATCAGCCAGGGGCCGTGCCCCCGGGCGATGGGCAGCGGCGGCACGTCCTGCGCGC
This sequence comes from uncultured Roseateles sp., assembly GCA_946886855.1. Next base: position 48,564 of record CAMPJJ010000030.1, read on the forward strand.
GCGCCATCTGCGTGCAGGGGTGCCAGACCGCCGCGAGGCTGCGGCGCTGCCAGTCTTGTCGTACTGCTTCAGACATTCAGGAAAACCTTCAAGCCAACCAAGAGGGCTTGCCCTTCGAAAGAAAACTCTGCACGCCCTCGCGCCCTTCGGCGCTGGCGCGGATGTCGGCGATGCGGCGCGCGGTGTCGTCGCGCAGCGTCGCGGTGATCGGGGCATGGGCCACGTCCTGGACGAGGCGCTTGCAGGCGCGCACGGCCGCCGGCCCGTTGGCCAGCAACGCGGCGACGAGCGCGTCCACCTTCGCGTCCAGCGCCTCGGGATCGGCGGCCAGTTCGTGGACCAGGCCCAGGCGATGCGCCTCGGCCGCGCTGAAGCGCTCGGCCGTCACGAAGTAGCGGCGCGAGGCCTGCTCGCCGAGCGCGCGCACGACGTAGGGCCCGATCGTCGCGGGCAGGAGGCCGAGCTTGGCCTCGGACAGGCAGAAGCCCGCCGACTCCGCCGCGACGACGATGTCGCAGACCGACACCAGCCCGACGCCGCCGGCGTAGACGTCGCCCTGCACGCGCGCGATCACCGGCACCGGGCAGCTGTAGAGCGTCCACAGCATCTGGGCCAGGCGCGCGGCGTCGGCATGGTTCTCGTCCCAGCTGTAGCCGGCCATCGCCTTCATCCAGTTCAGGTCGGCCCCGGCGCAGAAGGCCTTGCCCTCGGCGGCCAGCACGATCGCGCGCAGCGACGGGTCCTGGCCGAGCGCCTCGAACACCGCGGTGAGCTCGCCGATGACCGTGTCATTGAAGGCGTTGCGGACGTCGGGGCGGTTGAGCGTGACGCGGGCGACCGCCTCGGCCGGACCGGTGCGTTCGACGCGCAGCGTCGTGGGGAGGAAGTCGTTCGTGGTCATGGTTGGCTCCAGACGATCGTCCGGTTGACGGCGTAGAGGCGGCAGCGCTCCTCGCCGTCGGTGAACTGGTCGCACAGCGCGAGCGCGCGCGACTGGGCGTCGTCGCCGTAGGCGTAGCCCCAGCGCGAGCCGTTCGTGGCGAAGGCGCGCGGTTCCTGCGCGGCGAGGAACTTGCGATAGCCGGCCGCGAGCCGGCTCGCCGGCAGGCCCTGGACCTCGTCCGTCACGGGGAGCCCGCCGACCGGCGGCGGCAGCGCGCCGGGAATGGGAAAGCCGAGCGGCTTCAGGAAGGCGTCGACGACCGGCTGCCAGAGGTCGTTGCCCCGCGCGAACAGCTGGTGGCCGTCCTCGCCGAAGGCCGGCATCTCGCGCGTCTGCACCAGGCCGCCCGCCTCGCGGTAGGCCTCGGCCCAGCGGCGCTGATGCTGCGGCGCGAAAAAGCGGTCGTTCTCGGTGAAGACCCACAGGGTCGGCACCGGTTGGCCGTCCGCGGCGGCACGCCGGCCGAAGTCGGCAAAGCGGCGCCGCAGCTCGTCGGGCCGGCAAGGCTCGCCCGCGCGCGTGTCGGGGTTGCCGCCGTGGCCGCCGGCGAAGTCGATCGCCGCGACGACGCCGGGCAGCCGTTCGCCGGTCGTCGCCAGGGTCGCGAAACCGCCCAGCGACTGGCCGATCAGCACGACGCGCTTCGCGTCGATGTCGGCGGTGGATTGCAGGTGTCGCACGACGGCCGACAGCTCGGCGGCCGCGGCCTCCGCCGCCGACGCGTAGCGCGGCGCGTCGCAGCGGACGCTGGCTTCCGGATCGCCCACCGCCGCGAGCTCGCCGTAGCCGATGCGCGTCGGCACCGCCACCGCGAAGCCCTTGCGGACGAAGTAGCGGGCCGCGGCCTCCAGCCGCTGGCGCGGCATGGCCGCGCGTTTCGCTTCCTGCGGCGGACGCCCGTGGCTGATCACGGCCAGGGGAAACGGCCCGGGACCCGGCGGACGGAAGGTGGTCACGATGAGGTCCGCGTCCAGTTGGCGACCGAGGTGGTTCTCGACCGACACCGGCACGCGGATCACTGCCTCGCGGATGTCGTTGGCCAGCCGGACGGGCGCCGCGGGCTGCGCGTCGCCGGTGGTCGTGTCCTCCGCGCGCGCGGCGACGCCGGTCAGGCCCAGGAAGGCGCCCAGGCAGAGCGCCGCGAGGCGGGAGGCCGTGCGGTTCGAGCCGCTCATGCCGCTCATGCCGTTCATGCGGCCCCTGCAGCTCATGCGGCTCATGCGCGCACCTCCGTGCCCAGCGCCTTGCGCATCAGCACGCTGCGATAGGTCTTCCCGGCCCACTGCACGTCGCCGATCAGCGCGTAGCCGCGGCGCTCATAGCGGCGGCGCAGCGCCTCGGCGGGCACGGCCGTGTCCAGCGCCACATGCGCATAGCCCTGCGCGAGCGCCCAGGCTTCCGCGACGTCCATCAGCCGCTCGCCGACGCCCTGCCCCCGGCATGACGGATGCACCGCGAGCTGGGCCAGGATGGCGGTGTCCGCCTGCGTGTAGCACGCGGGCACGGGGTCGCCGAGGTAGCGGCCGTCGGGCTGCTTCGGCGGCGCGACGGTGACCGTGCCCACCAGTTCCCCGGTCGTGCTCAGCGCGACGAAGGCCTGCCCGCTCGCCACGCGCTCGCGCGTCGTCTGGACGCTCTGATCCACGGCGGTGAAGTTCCAGCCCTGCGCCGCCAGCGACGCGTAGGACGCGTGCAGCAGCGCGGTCAGGGCCTCGATGGAATCATCGGCGGCGAGAGGACGCAGGGTCAGGTCGTTCATCGTCGGAGCGGTCATGCGCGGGGGAGCGGAGGTCGGCACCTTACATCCGGAACACGCCGAACTTCGTCTCGGGGATCTCGGCGTTCAGCGCGGCGGACAGACCCAGCGCCAGCACGCGGCGCGTGTCGGCCGGGTCGATGACGCCGTCGTCCCACAGCCGGGCGCTGGCGTAGTACGGATGGCCCTGGTCCTCGTACTGCTGGCGGATCGGCGCCTTGAAGGCTTCTTCCTCGTCCGCGGACCACTGGCCGCCCTTGCCCTCGATGCCGTCGCGCTTGACCGTCGCCAGCACCGACGCGGCCTGCTCGCCGCCCATCACCGAGATGCGGGCGTTCGGCCACATCCACAGGAAGCGCGGCGAGTAGGCGCGGCCGCACATGCCGTAGTT
>CAMPJJ010000031.1 GCA_946886855.1 uncultured Roseateles sp.
CTGGCTGGGCGGCTTCACGGCGCTGATGGCGGTGCTCTTCGCCGGCCCGCTGCTGCGCCTGATGAATGCGCCGTCGGAGGTGCTGCCGCTCTCCCAGCCCTTCCTCATGGCGTTGGCGCCGGCCATGATGCTGGACGCCTGGAACGCCTCGATGGCGAGCGTGATGCGCGCGCACCTGCGCAGCCGCGACACCTTGATGGTGCTGGTGGCGATGCAGGTGGCGCAGCTGCTGCTGTCGGTCACGCTGATGCCGCGGCTGGGACTGCCGGGCTTCGCCGTCGCGCTGGCGCTGAGCCGCGCGTTCGGGCTGGGCCTGCACGTGTGGCTGTGGCGGGAGCGGCTGAGCCTGCGGCCCAAGGCGTCCGACTGGTGGCGGCTGCCGCGCGCGGAGCTCGCCGGCGTGCTGCACATCGGCCTGCCGGGCGCGGCGGAGAACATCGCCTACCGGCTCGCCTACATGGTGAGCGTGGCGATCGCGGGGCACCTCGGCGCGTCGGCGCTGGCGGCGCACAGCTACACGTCGCAGCTGATGTATTTCGTGCTGCTGCCGGGCCTGGCGACCGGCTTCGCGGCGGAGATCGTCGTCGGTCACCTGATCGGCGCGGGGCAATTGCACGAGGCGCACCGGCTGGTGCGGCGCGCGCTGGCGCGCGGGCTGCTGATCAGCGTCGTCGTCGCGGCCGGCGCGGCGGCGGCCTCGCCGTGGCTGCTGCAGATGTTCACGCACGACCAGCAGATCCTCGCCAGCGCCGTGGTCCTGATGTGGATCACCGTGATCCTGGAGCCGGGGCGGACCTTCAACCTGGTCGTCATCAATGCGCTGCGCGCGGCGGGCGATGCGAAGTACCCGGTGATGGTCGGCGCCGGGTCGATGCTGCTGGTGCTGGCCGGCGGCAGCTGGCTGCTGGGCGAGGTGCTGGGGCTGGGCCTCGTCGGCCTGTGGATCGCCTATGCCGCCGATGAGTGGATCCGCGGTCTGCTCATGTGGCGCCGCTGGGCGCGGCTGGGGTGGGTGCCGCAGGCGAGGGCGGTGCACCGCCGATTACGGGCGGCGCGCGCGCACTGACGGCGGGTCCTGCGTTCAGTCCGCCCAAAGTCCAAGACGCTGCCAGTCTGCGGGGAATCCGGCCGAGCGCATCGACAGTCCGAGGAACTGCGGGAATCGGCCCATCAAGCCCTTGACCTCACGATGCCAGTCGTCCTCTGGGGCGATGATTCGGATCATAGCGCGCATGCAACTCAGAGTGCCGAAGAGACGTGTCCTCGCGTGATCGTCGTCGTGCAGGAAGAACAGGTCCGGAGCGGCATTTTTGCTGGGCAGTAGCGGGATCTTGGATGTGGTGCGGTTCCAGAGCCTCGCATGGTGGGCGGCCCGATTGCGGAGCACGTTGAACATGTGCATCCACGACTTGAGAACGCCGGCGTGTTCCAAGTTCAGCTGCCTGGCAAGTGCGCGTCCATCGCGCTGCTGAAGGCCACCGACGAGCTTGGAGAGCAGCCCGAAATCGAGCACCTCCATTGCAGCCCACACCGGCAACTTGCCGCCATACCGCCGCCGATGGTGTTCCACGAAATCCTCCTTCGATTTCGCGCAGAGGTCATCGAAGCGGCGCAACCACTCCTCATGCAGGGAGGGCTGAGCGCTGGACAGGGCAGTCGTGAAGCGCCGATCAAACAAATGGGGTTGGCGATGAGCTTCGATGTCCACGCCACCGAGACGAGCAACAACGCAGGCACGCATGGCAATCTCGATGGTGCCCAGGCCATGAAGAACCAGAAGTCGCAGTGACTTGTCAAACTCGGCCAGGCCTTCGACGATGTCGAACGTGGCGTCGGGGTGGAAGCGCTCGTCCTGCTCGTTGTCGGTAACACGCGCGGTCTTCAAGGAGTGCGCATATCCGGAGAAGCGGAAGTACCCGATCCGCTTCAAAAGCTGTCCCGCGCGCTGCGCGTCTTCGATGCCGAGCCCGAGTCGACGCAGCATATCCAGCTGCTGGGGGACCGAGGTGAAGGGCTTCAAGGGGTGCGGCGAGGCGTTGGCCGCGTGGGGGAAAAGAGGTCCCCCACATGACATCCCGCGCTTTCGCCGGGCACAGAGGTGGGGGAGCTATTGCCATGAATCATAGCGAGCCTCCAGAACTTCGGAATCGCACAAATGAGTAGAGATCCGTCGCGTGGCTCTTGGGGAGGTCGTGCCGATCCGCCCCTATGATCCCGCCCGCGATGAACGACCTGCTCAAGCGCCTCGCCGTGCTGCTGCTGACGCTGCTGGCCGCCTCGGCGCTGATCTTCGGCGCGCTGGAGTGGCTGCCCGGCAATGCCGCCCAACTGATCATGGGTACCGAAGCGCCGCCCGAAGCCGTCGCGGCGCTCGCGCGCCAGCTCGGCCTCGACCAGCCGGCCTGGCATCGCTACCTCGACTGGCTGTCCGGGCTCGTGCGCGGTGATCTCGGACTGTCGTATGCCTACGGCGCGCCGGTCGCCGACCTGATCCTGGAACGTCTGGCGCTGACGCTCCCGCTCGCGCTGCTGGCGATGGCGCTGACCGTCGTGCTGGCGCTGGCCGCCGGCTGGTGGGCCGCCAGCCAGCAGGGGCGCGCGGGCGATCACCTCGTCATGGGCCTGACCCAGCTCGGCCTCGCCGTGCCCAGCTTCTGGCTCGGCATGCTGCTGGTGATGCTCTTCGCGGTGAAGCTGCAATGGATCGACGCCGGCGGCTTTCCCGGCTGGCGGGAGGACCTCGGCGGCGGGCTGTGGCCGGGGCTGCGCGCGCTGCTGCTGCCCGCCGTCTCGCTCGCGCTGGTGCAGGCGGCGATCCTGGCGCGCATCGCGCGCTCGGCGCTGCTCGACATCGTCCGCGAGGACTTCATGCGCAGCGCCCGCGCCAAGGGCCTGTCGCGCCGCGCGGCGCTGTGGCGCCACGGCCTGCGCCATGCGGCGATCCCGCTGCTGACGCTCGGCGGGCTGCAGTTCGCCAACCTCCTGGCCGGCACCATCGTGATCGAGAACGTCTTCACCCTGCCCGGGCTCGGCCGCCTGATGGCGCAGGCCATCGCCAACCGCGACCTGATCGTCGTGCGCAACGGCGTCATGGGGCTCGCGGCGCTGGTGCTGGTCCTCAACTTCGCGGTGGACCTGGTGCACGGGTGGATCGACCCGCGGCTGCGCACCAGGACGGAAGCATGAGGAGGCCTGCAGCGTGGCGCCGGCACGGCACCGCAGGCATGAGGAGCCGGACATGAAGCGCGCCGGATTCGTCGTGGGCATCGTGCTCACCGCGCTGCTGCTGGTGACCGCGCTGCTGTCGCTGGTCTGGACGCCGTGGCCGCCGGAGCAGATCGACATGGGCCGCCGGCTCGCGTCGCCGAGCGCCGCGCACTGGCTCGGCTGCGACCAACTGGGCCGCGACGTGTTCAGCCGCCTGATGGCCGGCGCGCGCAGCGCGTGGCTGGTGGGCCTGGTCGCGGTCGGCATCGGTCTGATCGCCGGCACCGCGCTCGGCCTGCTCGCGGCCGCGCGGCGCGGCCCGGTCGAGGCCGTCATCCTGCGCGGCGCCGACCTCGGCTACGCCTTCCCCGCGCTGCTGCTCGCCATCCTGCTGGCCGCGGCGCTCGGGCCCGGCATGACGGTCGCGATGGCCGCGATCGGGCTGCATGCCGTGCCCTCGTTCGCGCGCCTGGTCAACGGCAGCGCCAAGAGCTGGTGGACGCGCGATTTCGTGCTCGCCGCGCGCGTGGCCGGCCAGGGGCCGTGGGCCATCACCTGGCGCCACGTCTTGCCTCAGCTGCTGCCGCTGCTGATCGTCCAGGGCACGACCAGCTTCGCGCTCGCGATCCTGGCCGAGGCCGGCCTGTCCTACCTCGGCCTGGGCACCCAGCCCCCGCAGGCCAGCTGGGGTCGGCTGCTCGCCGAAGCGCAGACCCTGATGTTCGAGGCGCCGCAACTCGCCCTTGCGCCCGGCGTCGCCATCACGCTGGCGGTGCTCGGCCTGAATCTGCTCGGCGACGGCCTGCGCGATCGCCTCGATCCGAAGGAGCAGCCGCGATGACGACAGGCGCCAACGCCAACGCCAACGCCAACGCCAACGCCAACGCCAACGCCAACGCCGGCGCTCACGCCCATGCGGAGGCCGATGCAGACGTCGACGTGAGCGTGCCGCTGCTGGAGATCCGCGACCTCCACGTGAGCCTGGCCGGTCGCCGCGGCGAGCGCCTCCACGCGCTGCGCGGCATCGACCTGTCGCTGGCGCGCGGCGAGAGCCTCGCGCTGATCGGAGAATCCGGCAGCGGCAAGACGCTGACCGCGCTCGCCGCCATGGGGCTGCTGCCCGAAGGCGCGCAGGTCGAAGGACGGATCGCACTCGACGGTCGCGAGCTGCTCACGCTCGACGAGGACGGCTGGTGCGGCCTGCGCGGTCGTCGCATCGCGATGGTGTTCCAGGAGCCGCTGACGGCGCTGAACCCGCTCCAGCGCGTGCTGGCGCAGGTGGCGGAACCAATCCTCATCCATCGACTGGCGGCCGACCGGGTCGCCGCCCGCGAGCGCGCGATGGCGCTGCTGGCGCGCGTGGGCCTGGATGAGCGCCAGACGCGTGCCTATCCGCATGAACTGTCCGGCGGCCAGCGGCAGCGCGCGCTGATCGCGATGGCGCTCGCCGCCGAGCCCGACCTGCTGATCGCCGATGAACCCACCACGGCGCTCGATGCGCGCCTGCGCGTGCAGGTGCTGGACCTGCTGCGCGATCTGGTGGCGGAACGCGGCATGGGTCTGCTGCTGATCTCCCACGACCTCGCGCTGACGGCGCGCCGCGTCGACCGCCTGGCGATCCTCTACGGCGGGCGCGTGATGGAGCAGGGCGCCGGGACCGAGCTGCTCGACCACCCGCGCCATCCGTACACGCAGGCCTTGTGGGCCGCTCGGCCGCGGCTCGGGGCCGGACGCGACCAGGCGCTGCATCCGCTCAAGGGCAATGTGCCGGCGCTGACGCAGCTCGGCGAGGGCTGCCCATTTTCTCCGCGCTGTCCGTTGGCGACCGCGCGCTGCGCCGCCGGATCGCCGCGCTTCGACGGTCGTCTGGCCTGCTGGGAGGTGGCGCCGTGATCCCGCCGCTTCCCCCGCCGCTTCCCCCGTCGCTGCCATCGACGCCCCTGCTGCAGGCGCAAGGACTCGGCCAGCGCTATGCCGGCCGGTCGGTCCTGCGCGACATCGATTTCACGCTGATGCCCGGCGAATCGCTCGGCGTCATCGGCGAATCGGGCGCGGGGAAGAGCACGCTGGCACGGCTCGTGATGGCGCTGGAGCGTCCGTCCCAGGGCCGCGTGCTGTGGGACGGCCGGGACGTGAACGCGATGCCCGCGCGCGAGCGGCGCGCGCTGCGGCCGCTGGCGCAGATGGTGTTCCAGGATCCGTACGGCTCGCTCGATCCGCGCTGGCGCGTCGGACGCAGCGTGATGGAACCGCTGCTGGCCCTGCCGATGCACGAGGCCGGTCGCCGGGAGCGCGTCGCGGCGGTGCTCGCCGACGTCGGCCTCGAGGCCGACGCCGCGCTGCGCTACCCGCACCAGTTCTCCGGCGGGCAGCGCCAGCGGCTGGCGATCGCGCGGGCCTTGTCGACGCGACCGCGCCTGATCGTCGCGGATGAACCGCTCTCGGCGCTCGACGTCTCGGTGCAGGCGCAGATCCTGGTGCTGCTGCGCGAGCTGCAGCGCCGCGACGGCATCAGCCTCGTCCTCGTCAGCCACGACCTGCCGGCGATCGAGGTCCTGTGCGACCGCGCGCTGGTGCTGCGCGGCGGCGAAGCCGTCGAACACGGCCCCGCCGCGCGCGTGCTGGGCGAACCGCAACACCCGTACACGCAGGACCTGCTGGCCGCTTTGGCATGATCCGCGGCCATGGACCATTTGCTGGAGACCGCCCTGGACCGCCGCCGCTTTCATCTGCTCTCGCTGGGCGCCGTCGGCGCGACCCTCGCCGCGCCGCTGCCGACGCTCGCGCAGGGCAACGCGGGGCGCCCGCTGGTGCTCGGGATGACGCTCGAACCGCCCGGCCTGGACCCGACCACGGGCGCCGCCGCCGCGATCGGGGAGATCATGCTCTACAACGTGCTGGAGCCCCTGACGAAGGTGGCGGAAGACGGCAGCGCCCAGCCGCTGCTGGCGCTGCGCTGGAGCGCCTCGCCCGATCTGAGGACCTGGACCTTCGTGCTGCGCCCCGGCGTGCGCTTCCACGACGGCACACTGCTGGACGCCGCCGCGGTGAAGGCCAGGTTCGAGGCCTCCGCCGCGCCGGGCGGGCAGAACAAGGACCGCCGCGTCTTCGCCAACATCGCGGCGATCGCGACGCCGGATCCGCTGACCGTGGTGCTGAGCCTGAAGCAGCCGGAACCGGAGCTGCCCGCGCTGCTCGGGCAGGCGACGGCGGTGATCACCAGGCCGCAACCGGCCCGGCGGGACGCGCTGGCGCCGGTCGGCACCGGTCCCTATGTCGTCGCGCAATGGCAGCGCGGCGCCAGCCTGACGCTGGCCGCCTGGCCCACCTTCCGCGACACGGCCGCGATCCGGATCCCGCGGGTGCAGTTCCGCTTCATCGGCGAGCCGGCCGCGCAGGTCGCCGCGCTGCTCGCGGGCGATGTCGACGTGTTCCCGCGCGTGGCGGCGGCGCGCGCGCTGTCGCAGTTCAAGTCCCAGCCGAAGCGCTTCCAGGTGATCACCGCGTCGTCGCGCGCGAAGACCATCCTGGCGATCAACCATCTGCGCTCGCCGCTGCAGGACGTCCGCGTGCGCCGCGCGATCGCGATGGCCATCGACCGCAAGGCCGTCATCCAGGCCAGCGCGGACGGCTACGGCGTGCCGATCGGCAGCTTCGTCACACCGGACACGCCGGGCTATGTCGACTGCACGGCGATCAACGCCTACGACCCGGCGGCGGCGAAGGCGCTGCTGGCCCAGGCCCGGGTGAGCGGTCTGCGCCTGTCGCTCAAGCTGCCGCCGGTCCCGTACGCGCGACAGGGCGGCGAGCTGATCGCGTCGCAGCTGGCGGCGGTGGGCATCACGGTCGCGATCGAGCAGATCGAATGGGCGCAATGGCTGTCCGGCGTCTACGCCAACCGGGCCTACGACCTGACCCTCATTTCCCATGTCGAGCCCTACGACTTCGGCAACTTCACGCGGTCCGACTACTACTGGGGCTACCGCAGCGAGGCCTTCAATGCGCTGTATGAGCGCATGCAGAACGCCGCCGATCCCGCGCAGCGCGCGAAGCTCTTCGGCGAGGCGCAGCGCAAGGTCGCCGAGGACGCCGTGGCCGCCTTCCTGTACCAGCCGCAATGGATCACGGTGGCGCGGGCCGGCCTGAAGGGCTTGTGGACCCGCACGCCGCTGTTCGCGAACGACCTGTCGGCACTGTCATGGAACTGAAGTCACGCAAGCCCCTGGATGCAGGGACGGACTCGCGCAGCGGCGTGGCGCGAACGCATCGCCCCGGCGAGGCGGCCCACGGCTCGTCGGGCGGCACCCGCCGGTCGTCCACCGGAGGGCTTTTCCTCTACAGTGACGTCCCTCCGCCGGTGTAGCGTGCCCGGTTTGGGGAGGAGTCGGAGAGCCGAATGCCGTTTGATTTGCCTGAGACCCTGCAGCCGTTCCTGTTGCCGCTGCTGATCGTCGTTCCGTTGGCCATCGTGATCATCATCATCACGGTCCGCCGCGGCGACTACCGCGACTTCGGCGCGCCGCCGCCGACGCCGCGTCCGCTGCCGCCGGGACCGGCCGCCCGCACCGTGCCCCCGTCGGCCCCGGCCGCGCCCGCGGCACCTGTTGCACCCGCTGCGCCGGACGGGGCGCCGGAGCGCCTGCCGCTGCTGGTGGTCGACGACTCCGCCGTGGTGCGCGCCAAGCTGCTGAAGCTGTTCAGCGACGCCGGCCACGAGGTCGTCGCCGCGCGCGACGGCGTCGAGGCGATGGAGCTGCTCGGCCAGACCCGCTTCGGCGTGCTGATCACCGACCTCGAGATGCCCAACATGGACGGCTTCGAGCTGATCAAGGCGGTGCAGGGCGCGCTGGCCACCGAGGACCTGCCCATGATCGCCATCACCGGCCACGAGGAACTGCATGCGCGACTGCATCAGATCCAGGGCCTGTACGGCATGTTCCACAAGCCCTGGAACGACCGCGAGCTGATCAAGCGCGTCGAGACGCTGTCCCACCTGCGCAAACCCGTGCGGCCATGAGCGTCGGTCGCTGGCTCAGGCGCGGCGCGATCACGCTCGCCGTGCTCGCGGCCATCGGCGCCGCGGGCGCGGCCTGGCATGTCCACCAGAAGATGCCGGTGCGCGACGGCGAACTGCAGCTGTCGGGCCTGAGCGCGCCGGTCACCGTCCGGTATGACGAATGGGGCGTTCCCCACGTCGACGCACGCAACGAGGACGACCTCTATCGCGCGCTCGGCTACCTGCATGCGCAGGACCGGCTGTTCCAGATGGAGATGCTGCGCCGGCTGTCGCGCGGCGAACTGGCCGAGGTGCTCGGCCCCAAGCTGGTCGAGACCGACCGGCTGTTCCGCACGCTCGGCATCCGGCAGCGCGCCGACGAGCTGGCCGCGGCCTCGTCGGCCATCACGGCGCAGCCTGGCGCGATCCGGGCGCTGTACGCCTACCTGGACGGCGTCAACCAGTACCAGGCCACGCGCCCGGCGCCGCTGGAGTTCGAGATCCTCGGCATTCCCAAGCGGCCGTTCACGGCGGCGGACACCTACAGCATCGCCGGCTACCTGGCCTACAGCTTCGCGGCGGCGTTCCGCACCGAGCCGGCGCTGACGGCGGTGCGCGACCAGCTCGGGCCGGACTACCTGCGCATCTTCGATCTCGACTGGCATCCGAAGGGCGCGCTGGAGCCGCAGGCGCTGAATGCGCCGAAAGGAACGGGCGCACCGAACGGGGCCGATCGCCGCTTCGCCGACGTCGCGCCCATGCTGGCGCGCCTGGCGGCGGTCAGCGGACGCGCCGCGGAGCTCGCGGGCCTGCCGCAGTTCGAGGGCAGCAACGCCTGGGTCGTCTCGGGCAGCCGCACCGCCAGCGGCAAGCCGCTGCTGGCCGGCGATCCGCACATCGCGTACTCGACGCCCGCCGTGTGGTGGGAGGCGCATCTGCGCACGCCGCAGTTCGAGCTCTACGGCCATCATCTCGCGCTCAATCCGATGGCGCTGCTCGGGCACAACCGGCATTTCGGCTGGAGCCTGACGATGTTCCAGAACGACGACGTCGACCTGATCGCCGAGAAGGTCAACCCGGCCAACCCGAACGAGGTCTGGATCAAGGACCGCTGGGTGGCGATGACCTCGCGCCAGGAGGTGCTCAAGGTCAAGGGCCAGCCGGACCAGGTGCTGACGCTGCGCCGGTCGCCGCACGGGCCGATCGTCAACGATGCGATCCCGGGCGACCGCGGCGAGCGGCCCGTGGCCCTGTGGTGGGCCTTCCTCGAGACCGAGAACCCGGTGCTCGACGCCTTCTACCAGCTGGGCCGGGCGGACACGCTGGACCGCGCGCGCGAGGCCGCCAGCCTCATCCACGCGCCGGGGTTGAACGTGGTCTGGGCCAACGCGACCGGCGACATCGCCTGGTGGGCAGCGGCCAGGCTGCCGATGCGGCCCGAAGGCGTGAACCCCACCTTCGTGCTCGACGGCGCGACGGACGAGGCCGACAAGCCCGGCTTCCTGCCGTTCTCCGCCAACCCGCACGAGGAGAACCCGGCGCGCGGCTACATCGTCTCGGCCAACTTCCAGCCGCCGGGCGACACGCCGGTGCCGGGCTACTACAACCTGGCCGAGCGGGGCGCGCGCCTCGACGGGCTGCTGAACCAGGGCAAGCGCTGGGACGTCCAGAACAGCCAGGCGCTGCAGCTCGACGTGCAGACCGACTACGGCCCGCGCGTGCTGCGGCCCCTCATTCCCTTGCTGCGTGGCTCGGCCTCGGCGGAGGAGCAATCGCTGGTCGAGGCGCTGGTGCGCTGGAACGGCGCCTACAAGGCCGACGCGGTGGCGCCGGTGCTGTTCCAGCAGCTGGCGGCGGAGCTGCTGCGCGCGGCGATGAAGGACGAGCTCGGCGACGCGCAGTTCGAGAACCTGCGCCGCACCCGGGCGCTGGACCAGGCGCTGCCGCGGCTGACGGCGGACAGCGACTCGCCCTGGTGGGACGACCGCTCGACCCCGCAGCGCGAGACGCAGGCCGACATCGTGCGCCGCGCCTGGAAGGCGGCGGTGGCTCACCTGTACGAGACGCTCGGGCCCGACAGCACGAAGTGGCGCTGGGACAGCGTGCACACGCTGACGCACGAGCACCCGCTGGGCAAGCAGAAGCCGCTCGACATGCTCTTCAACGTCGGGCCTTTCCCGGTGCCGGGCGGGCACGAGGTGCCCAACAACCTGGCGCAGCGCAACGGCAGCGCGCCGTGGAGCGTGGTCTACGGGCCGTCGACGCGCCGGCTGATCGACTTCGCGCGGCCGCAGGAAGCGCTGGGCGTCAATCCGGTCGGCCAGAGCGGCGTCTGGCCGGATGCGCACTACCGCGATCAGGCCGAGCTCCTGGCCAAGGGGCAGTACCGGCGCGAATGGCTGGACGAGGCCGACGTGAAGGCCCATGCGCGCGGGATGCTGGTGCTGAAGCCATGACGGCCCTGCGGTTCGCCAGGGCGATCGCCGCGGCGGTCGCGATCTCGTGCGCCGGCGCCGCGCTGCCGGCCTGGGCCGTCGAACTGCCGACACCGGCCGAACTCGGTCGACAGCTGGGTCCGCGCGCCGGGAAGGCGGTGACGGTGGCGGTCCTCGAGCCCCATCTGATGCGAGACGGCCGTATGCCTGAGGTGCGCTACGTCGGCTTCGCTGCGGACGAGGTGCTGACGGCGGTGCTCGGCAAGGGCTGGCGGGCGCCGGGGCAGGAACTCGAGTTCCGCGCGCTGGATGGCTTCGTCTCGCGCATCCCGGTCGAACGCTTCGCGCAGCATCGCGCGTGGCTGGTCCACGCGCGCGCCGATGGCCGGCCGTTCCAGGTCGACAACCACCTGCAGGGCGAGCAGCAGGTGCCGCTCGGCCCGTTCTACCTGGTCTGGGACAACCGTTCGTCGACGGCCTTGCAGGCCGAGGGCGGCGCGCTGTGGCCCTACCAGGTCGCGTCGGTGAGCGTGGGGCCGTCCTCGACGCGCGCCTTGCTGCCGGGCGACCTGGCGGCCCGGTACGCCGACGCGGCGGACCTCGCCCGCACGCATTGCCTGAGCTGCCACCGCATCCGCGGCTACGGCGGCGACAAGATGCCGCTGGACCTCGACGTGGTCGTCAAGGGCTACGACGCGGCGGCCTGGAAGCGCTGGCTGCTGGCGCCCGCCGCGGTGCGGCCCGGCACGACGATGCCGGCGCTCGCCGAGGCGATGCCGGCGGCCGACCGCGCGGCGATCGCGCAGCGTCTCTACGACTACCTGCAGGCGCTGCCGCAGCGCTGAGCTCCGGGCCGGGGCGGCGACGCGCGGCTGGCGCGTCCCGCGGCCTCAGAACCAGGGCTTGGGCAGTTGCTCGGTCTCGATCGCGCGCTGCAGCGCGGGGCGTTGCGCCATGCGGTCGAGGAAGGCGGCCAACGCCGGCCGATTGCGCGCCGGGTCGTCGAAATTGCGCGTCCAGCGGCAGAGCATGAAGACGAAGGCGTCGAGCACCGAATACTCCTCGCCGAGCATGAACGGACCGCCATGGCGTTCGAATTCGGCCGCCAGCAGATCCAGCTGCGCACTGGCGCGGACCTGCGCCTGGGCCTTCACCTCGGCGCTGCCGGCGGTGTTGCCCGGCGCGACGAAGCGGTCCGGGTAGTAGTAGGCGATGACGGTCGGCTGCAGCGTGTTGGTCAGCCACATGAGCCACTTGTAGGCATGGGCGCGCCGGGGGCTGCCGAGCGGCGGCAGGAGGCCGGCGTCGGGATGCGTGTCGGCGAGGTGCAGCAGGATCGCGGCGGTCTCGAACAGCACCAGCGGCTCCGCGCCGCCGGGCGTATCGCGGGTGTCGCGCATCGCGGGCAGCAGGCCGTTCGGATTGATCGCCAGGAACGCGGGCGACTTGTGTTCGCCCTTGTTGCGGTCGACGAGGCGCAGCTGGAACGGGATGCCCAGTTCGTGGAGCACGACGTGGGGCGCGAAGCTGGCGTTGCTGGGGAAGTAGTAGAGCTCGATCATGGCGTCGGGGCGGCGCGAGGCAGCGAGTGGTGGCGCGTGGTGGTGCGTGGTGAGGGTGGCGTGAATCCGCCGTGATTCTCTCGTGGCGGGGGGCCGTCGAAGCAATGGTTCTTTACCCCGGCGAAACGCCCTTCCGTAGACGTGGCGGAGCGCTGCGGCGTTGAATGAGCCATCTGGACTTCCTGGGCGCCGTCGGACGGCGTGAGCAGATCATGAGCAGCATGAACAAGCTTCGTTGGGTGATTCCCGTCGCGCTGGCCCTGAGCGCGGGGCTGGCGTCCGCGCAGCATCACGGCGGCGGCGGCGCGCGTGTCGACATCGGCCTGCGCCTGGACAGCCGCTATCACCACGACCATTACTACCCCGCGCCGGGTTATGTCGCGCGCGGCCTGCCGGGCGGCGCGGTGTTCGTGGGCCACCGTTACTGGTACCACGGCGGCGTCTGGTACCAGCCGTGGGGGCCCAGCTACCGGGTGATCGCGCCGCCGCTGGGCTTCGTGGTGCCCATCCTGCCGAGCGCCTACGTGACCTTGCGCATCGGCGGCTACCCGTATTACTACGCCAACGGCGCGTACTACACGGTGGCCTCGCCGGGGCCGGGCTACGTGGTCGTCGCACCGCCCCCCGGCGCCGACGCCGCGACGCCCGCGCCGGTCGCGCCGCCGCGGCCCGATCCGATCATCTATCCGCGCAACGGCCAGTCCACCGCCCAGACCGAGGCCGACCGCCAGGAATGCAACCGCTGGGCGACGACGCAGCCCTCGGCGATGAACGATGCCGGCGTGTTCAACCGCGCGGTGGAGGCTTGCATGGACGGGCGGGGGTACAGCATGCGGTGAGCGCGGGCGAGGACCATCTCGCTTGCCACAATTCGGCCGTCGTGAATCGAAACCGACCCGTCGACATGCGTCCGCGCCACAGATTTCGCGAGTGATCGACGAGATTCATGACGCAGGACAAACCGGCATCGGATCGGGCGTTTCGTTGAAGCACCAGGTGGAGGACGAGTCCTAGACTGATTCGTCCTCCTTCTCCTTGGACTGCGCTCAAGATGAACACGATTCCCAAGCCTGCGGAGCGGTTCCCGTTCCCGACTTCACTTTGCCCACCCGTCACCACTCAGCGGTCGGCCGGAGACGACTTTCGGCCACTGAAACGGCGTGTCCCATATGGCATTCTCAAGGGGCAGATCCGTATCTCCGAAGACTTCGATGCCCCCCTGCCGGACCACGTTCTCGCCAGCTTCGAAGGCCGCGCATGACCTTGCTTCTCGACACGCACATCTTCCTGTGGGTCGTCGAGGGCTCCCAACGACTGACTGCGGCGACGCGACATCTCATCGATACGGCGGACGCCGTATTCGTCTCCGCCGTTTCGATCTGGGAACTTGCGATCAAGGCTCGGATTGGTCGACTCGATGTGGACCCTGATCAACTGATCAGGAAGATCAAGATCTGTGGTTTTGTGGAATTGCCGGTCAGCGCTGAGCATGCCGCGACAACCATGATCTTGGCCTTGCACCACCATGACCCCTTTGACCGCCTGCTCATTGCGCAAGCGATCAGCGAGGCAGCGCATCTGATCACCGCTGACGGGCAACTGCCGCAGTACAGCGAGTTGATCGTGCAAGTCTGAAAGGAGCGCTCATGTGGACTGCTCAACACAAGGCTAGACCACGCACCCCGCCTCGCTCCCGTCCGCCGGCGCCGCGCTGCTGCTGAGCTGCACGCCGTACCGCTCCGCCGTCATGTGCGCCAGGATCGCCAGCGCGATCTCGGGCGGCGTGCGGGCGCCGATGTGCAGGCCCACCGGGCCGTGCAGCCGGTCGAGCTGCGCGTCGCTCAGGTCGAAGTGTTCCTTCAGCCGCGCGCGGCGCTTGGCCTGGTTCACTCGCGAGCCGATCGCGCCGACGTAGAACGCCGGGCCGCGCAGCGCTTCCATCAGCGCCAGGTCGTCGAGCTTGGGATCGTGCGTCAGCGCCACGATCGCCGTGTGGCCGTCGGGCTTCAGCCGTTGGACGACGTCGTCCGGCATCTCGCGTGTCAGCGGCGCGGCGATCAGCGTCCACGGGTAGTCGTCGCGCGGATCGCAGACCTGCACCTGGTAGTCGAGCGCCAGTGCCATCTGCGCCAGGTACTGGCTCATCTGTCCCGCGCCGATGATCAGCAGCCGCCATTGCGGCCCGTGGTGCGTGACCAGTTGCGCGTGGCTCAGGACCAGCCGGTCCGCGCCGTCCCGTGAGTGCGCTCCCGGTTCCGCCAGCGAGACCGCGCCGGTGGCCAGATCGAGCGTGCGCAGCACACGCTCCCCGCGCGACAGCCGTTCCAGCAGCGGCGCGATCGCCGAGTGGGGGCCGACCGGTTCCAGCATCAGTTCCAAGGTCCCGCCGCAGGGCAGTCCGAAGCGCTGCGCGGCCTCCGCGCCGACGCCGTAGCGGATCAGCTCCGGGGTCTTCAGCGACAGCGCGCCCTCGCGGATCTTCGCCACCAGGTCGTCCTCGATGCAGCCGCCGGAGACCGAGCCGGCGATCAGGCCGTCCGCCCGGACCGCGACGATCGAGCCGACCGGCCGCGGCGCCGATCCCCACGTCCGCGTGATGGTGCCCAGCACGACGCGCTGATCGGCGTCCATCCATTGCTGCACCTGACGCAGCACCTGCAGGTCCATGTTGTCCATCCGCGCACCATAGCGAATTTCGTTCCCGCCCGCGTGGGACCGGCCATGCAGGCACACAATCGGCGACATGCCCACGCTCGCCCTCAACGACGACCTCGTGCTGCCCGTCCCCCAGGCCCTGGCCTGGAAGACGCTGCACGACCTGACCCTGCTCGCGGACAGCCTGCCTGAAACGGCGCGCCTGCAAGCCGGCGATGCACCGGGCGCCGTCATGCTGGCGCTGCCGGGATTCGAAGGCCGGGTGTTGCTCCTCGACCTCGACGCGCCCAGCCGCCTGCGCCTGCGCTTCGAGGGGCGCGGGCCGCGCACCGGCGCCGTGACCGGCCAGGCGCAACTCCGGCTGGAATCGCTCGGCGAGGACCGCGCGCTGCTGCATGTGGCGCTCGTGATCCAGGCCGAGCGCGAGACGCCGTCGAAGGTCGCCGGCCTGCAGGCGCTCCGGGCACGGCTCGCCGCTTTCGCCGATGCCGTCGAGCGGCGGCATCCCTCGGACCGCCCCAAGCCCGTGGCGGCGCCGCCGAAACCCTGGCCGCAGCGGCTGGTCGACTGGTACATCGGATGGTTCGCGGCGATCTTCAATGGGACCTTGTTCCCGACGCCGAAACCGCGCGAACGCCCGCCGCGTTCGAAGCCTTGAGCGCGACGCCCGGGCGTCACGCGACCGCCGCCGTCCTGTGCATCGATGTAACTTATTGATTTGCTTATAGAATCCGGCGCAATTCAACGGCCACCTCGCGGTGGCCGCTTCGTTTTCCGCCGAACGCCTCCTCCGGGAACCGACGGCGACCCGATCCGCCGACCCCCATGGCTTCTCGCCTGTTCCCGCTGGACGCGCTGCGCGCGGCCGCCGCGCAATTGATCGTGCTGCATCACCTGTCGGTCTACGGACCGATCGCCGAGGCGATGCACGGCCTGTTCCCGCTGCTGTCGGGATGGCTCTACGACTACGGCCGCATGGCCGTGCAGGTGTTCCTGGTGCTGGGCGGTTACCTCAGCGCGCGGGCCCTGTCGGCCCAGGAGCCGCAACTGCGCCGCTCGGCGCCGGCCCTGCTGGCGCAACGCTACTGGCGCCTGGTGCCGCCGTTCATGGCGGCGGTCGGCCTGACGCTGCTGTCGTCGTGGCTGGTCCAGCCGCTGCTGCCGGAACTGGTGCCCACCGAGGTCCACCTGACGCAGATCCTCGCCCACGCGCTGCTGCTGCACGACCTGATGTCGGTCGAGGCGCTGACCGTCGGCGCCTGGTACGTCGCCATCGACTTCCAGCTCTTCGCCTTGCTGCTGCTGGTGATGTGGGGCCTGCGCTGCCTGCCGCTGACACGCGCGTCGCGGGCGTGGATCGCGCCGGCCGTCGTCGGCGCCCTGTGCGCCGCGTCGCTGCTCAAGTTCAATCGCATGGCCGACCTGGACGCCTACGCGATCTATTTCTTCGGCGCCTACGGCCTGGGCGTGCTGTTGTGCTGGTGCCAGGGCTGGACGCCCGCCGCGCGTCGTGCGGGCCTGCTGGCCTTGGGCGGCCTGATGGTCGCCGCCCTGGCGCTGCAGTTCCGCGAGCGCCTGGTCGTCGCCGCGCTGACCGCCGTCGTCATCGTGCTGTGGCGCCGCGGCACGCTGCCGGCGTGGTTCCAGCGGCACGGCCAGGCGCCGGTGCAGTCCCTGGCGCGCCATGCCTACGCGCTCTTCCTGGTGCACTTCCCGGTCTGCCTGCTCGTGAACGCGATCTACGAGCACCGCGCCGAAAGTCCCGCGCCCATGCTGGACGCGCTCGCCCCGCTGGCCCTGGTCGTCGCCTGGGGACTGAGCAACCTGGCCGCCTTGCCCTTCCACCGCTGGATCGAGGCGCCGCTGCTGCGCTGGCGTCCGCGCGCCGCGGCGCTGCCGCAGGGCGTGGCGGTGCGCTGAGCCGGAGCGCGGCCAGGCCCGCCGACGGGGAACCCGACTTGGCGCCGACTTGGTCTCCGATCAGGCCCAGTTCTCGCGCGCGTTCTCGCGCCGCTGCAGATCGGCGAGCGTCTTGCCGGGTTCGTCTCGGAAGCGTTCTTCCGTCATCTCGAGCTGCTGCACCCGGTCGACCCGGAAGCTGCGGAAGTCCTCTCTCAGTTCGCACCAGGCCGAGAAGGTCCACACCGGTCCCCAGAAGAAGCAGGCCAGCGGCCGCACGAGGCGGGTGCTGGTCTGGTCGCTGAGGTCGAGGTAGTGCAGGCGCAGCTTGGT
Organism: uncultured Roseateles sp.; assembly: GCA_946886855.1. The sequence goes on from CAMPJJ010000031.1 coordinate 17,088, forward strand.
GCGGGACTCGGTCGCCTGGCGCAGGTGCGTGAGACGCTCGCGGGTGGCGTCGTCCAGGCCGCGCTGCGGTGCATAGACGGTGAGGCTCTCCGCCGCCGCGCGGGCCGAGCCGGGCAGCACCGCGAAGATCTTGCCGAGCGCCTCCTCCGCGCGCTGGCCGAGCACCGCGTCCAGCTGCGGTTGCGCCAGCCGCACCGCGGCGACCAGCGATTGCGCTTCTTCGGCGCTGAACATCAGCGGCGGCAGTTCGAAGCCCACCCGCATGCGGTAGCCGACGCCCGCCTCGCCGTCGATGGGCACGCCCTGCTGCTGCAGCGCGGCGACGTCGCGGTAGACGGTGCGGATCGAGACTTCCAGCCGCTGGGAGAGGAACTCGGCCGTCGTGAGACGGCGTCCACGGATGAGTTGGACGATCTGGAACAGGCGGTCGGCGCGGCGCATCCGGCGATTGTGGGCCATGGGCATGACCCGTCCGGGTCGTCATCCCCGCTACGATGTGGCGCATGGCTGACCCACATGTTGCGCTTCCCCATGTCGTGATCGTCGGTTGCGGTTTCGGCGGCCTGGAGGCCACGAAAGTCCTCGCGGATGCCCCGGTCCGCGTCACGCTGATCGACCGCAGCAACCACCACCTGTTCCAGCCGTTGCTGTACCAGGTCGCCACCGCGGGGCTCTCCGCGCCGTCGATCGCGTCGCCGATCCGGCACATGCGGCGCCACCAGCGCAACCTCACCGTGCTGATGGCAGAGGTCGAGGCCATCGACAAGGCCGCGCGGGCGGTCGTGCTGGCCGACGGCCAGCGCCTGGCCTATGACCATCTGATCGTGGCCGCCGGCGCGACGCACAGCTACTTCGGCAACGACCAGTGGCAGGCGCATGCGCCCGGGCTGAAGACGCTGGCCGACGCCTTCCAGCTGCGCGCGCGGCTGCTGAGCGCCTTCGAGCGCGCCGAGACCCTGCCCGATGCCGCCAGCCGCGCGCCGTGGCTGAACTTCGTCGTCATCGGCGGCGGGCCGACCGGCGTCGAGATGGCCGGCACGCTGGCCGAGATCGCGCGTCACACGCTGCGCGACGAGTTCCGCCGCATCGATCCCAGCCGCGCGCAGGTCCTGCTGGTCGAAGGCTCGGACCGGATCCTGGCGGCGTTCAAGCCGGCGCAATCGGCGCAGGCCCAGGCGCAGCTGGAGCGCATCGGCGTGGTGGTCCGCACCGGTTGCCGCGTCGTCGGCATCGACGAAGAGGGCGTCGATCTCCAGACCGCCGACGGCGGCAGGGAACGCATCGCGTCGCGCACCAAGGTGTGGGCGGCCGGCGTGGCGGCGTCGCCGCTGGCCCGCACGCTGGACGTGCCGCTGGACCGCGCGGGTCGCGTGGTCGTCGACGAGCACATGAACATCCCCGGTCATCCGGAGGTCTACGTCGTCGGCGACATGGCCGCGGCGACCAGCCTCGAGAAGGACGGGAGCCGCAAGCCGGTGCCGGGCGTCAGCCCCGGCGCGAAGCAGGCCGGCCGGCACGCGGCGCGACAGATCCTGGCGCGGATGCGGGGGCGGTCGGAGGCACCGTTCCGCTACCGCGACTACGGCAACCTGGCGACGATCGGCCGGAAGGCGGCCGTCGCCGACCTCGGGACGATCCAGTTCAGCGGCTTCGCCGCCTGGCTGTTCTGGCTGTTCGTGCACGTGTACTTCCTGATCGGGTTCCGCAACCGCGTCCGCGTGTTCGCGGACTGGGCCTGGGCGTACTTCACCTTCCAGCGCCACGCGCGCATCGTCGTCGAGCCGCGTCCCGGCATCAGCGACGACGCCTGACGCGCGACAGGGGCGGTCAGATGGGCGTGCAGATCTCAACCAGCGTGCCATCTGGACATCGGACGTAGGCCACGACCTGGCCCCACGGTTTCGTGATCGGCGGGGTCAGGCCTTGCGCACCGGCGGACAGCGCCTGCGCATAGGCGGCGGGGACGTCCTGCGTGGACAGGCCGATCTCCATGCCCAGCGGCGCGCCGTCCTCGGCCTTGCGGTAGTCCTGGCCGAGGTTGCCCCGCGCGATGTCGTGCCGGGCGAAGGACAGCGTCGTGGCGCCGGTCTCCAGCTCGCCGTAGGCGCCGGACTCGTGCAGGAAGCGTCGCCGCAGGCCGAAGGCGCGCTCGAAGAAGTCCAGCGACGCAGCCACGTCCTCGACGTAGACGATCGTGTAGGCGAAGTTCAGGGGGCTCATGGCGGACTCTCCGTGGATGGACGATGACAGCGGGGCACGTGTCCCCTGCGGGCGGGGCGTCGGCGCGAGCCGGCTCCCCCGTCGCCGTGACGAGGCCCCCGATTCGGGTGGGCCATCGTGTAGGACGACGTCGCGTCCATGATGCGGACCGGCTGCTGACAGCGGAATGGCAGCTAGGATTGCCGCCCATGAGTCTCCCGTCCCTTGAGCCGCAACGCCTGCCCAACGGCCTGCTCTGGCTGGCGCGCCCGGTCGCGGGCACGCAGGCGGCGGTGCGCGTGGTCTATCGCTGCGGGGGCCGCGACGATCCCACCGGTCGCAGCGGCATGACGCACCTGGTGCTCCGGCTGGTCGCCGGCGCCAGCCGTTATCTCGAACCCGGCCAGTTCAACCGCCTGGTGGCCTTGGCCGGCGGCCGCAGCAGCATCGAGATCGACGAGGACTTCGCCGCGCTGCAGACCGTCGTGCCCGCGCATCAGCTCGAACGCGTGCTGTGGGCCGAGGCCGAACGCATGAGCAACCCGCGGCTCGAGCCGGACACGCTCGCCACCGCGCGGCAGCAGCTGCGCCAGGCGGTGCAGGCGCCGCAGCTGAATCCTTACGCGCGGCTGGACCTCGCCGTCCAGCGGCACGGCTACCTGACGCATCCGTACCAGCGCGGCGCGCTCGGCGATCCGGAGCAGCTCAAGGACCTGGACATCGACGCAGTGCGCGCCTTCCACGCCGGCCGCTTCGGCTGCGACCGCGCGCTGCTGGTCGTGACCGGCGCCTTCGACGAGGCCGCAGTTGCGCGCTGGGTGCTGCATTACTTCGGCTCGATCCGGCCGCCGATGCCGGCGTCTAGCGGCCCGGCGGCGGTGTCGACGCCGGTTCCCGCGTCCAACGCGTCGCTGCCCTCCTCAGCAGCTGCCTCGCCGCCGGCCACCACGCCGTCGGCGGAACCGCGCGAACCGCGCCGGCCCCAGAGCCAGACCCTGAAGCTGTCGCTGGTGCGCGCCCCGCTGCCGGCCGCTGCCCTGGTCTGGCAGGTGCCGCGCGCCGATGATCCGTCGACGCCGATGTGGCAGCTCGCGCATGCGCTGCTGGGGCTGGGTCGATCCGGCCGCCTGATCGACACGCTGGTCGACGAGAAGGCGTTGGCGCACCAGCTCAGTCTCCGGCTGGACGCGCACCGCGACGCGGGGCTGCTGGTGGCCCAGGCGCTCGCGGCGCATGGCCAGACCGCCGCGCCGGTGGCGCAGGCGCTGCAGCAGGAAGTGCTGCGCCTGGCCGACGAGCCGGTGACCGACGAGGAACTCAACAAGGCCAAGGCGCTGCTGCGGCGCCAGACGCTGTCCGACGACTGGACTGCGGACCGTCTGGCACGCTCGCTCGGCACTGCGTGGGCGGTGCGCGGCGATGCCGGCGCGCCGGCCAAGGACATGGCCGCATGGATCAAGCTGAGCGGCGCGGAGGTGCAGCAGTTCTGGCGCAAGCAGGTCGTTCAGGCGCCGGTGCTGACGCTGCTCGCGGACATCGGCGCCGCCGCAGGAGTCGCGGCATGAGGGTCGATCTGCACCGCCGCGGACTGATGCTCGGCGCCGCGATCGTGTCGGGGTCGACGGCCTGGCCGGCCTTGGCGCAGGAGGGATTCGATCGTCCGCCCGAGGCGCCGCAGCCGCCCGCGCCGCTGCCGCTGCCGCTCGAACAGACGAAGCTCGCCAACGGGCTGCGGGTGCTCGTGCTGCCTCGCCCTGGCGCGCCGCGTACGGCGATCCGCCTGATCGGCGAGGGCGGCTGGCTGCGTGACCCGGCGGGCAAGGACGGCCTGGCGGAAGTCGCGCTGGCGATGCTCGCGCAGGGCGCCAGGCGCGACGGCGAGGAGATGGAGTCCGCCGACATCGCCTACGCGGGCGACCTCCTGGGCCTGCCGCTGCGGCTGGAGCTCACGCCGTCCACGGCGGAGATCGTGCTGGAGGCCTTGCCCGACCAATGCGACGACGCGGTCAACCTGCTGGCGGACCTGACGCAGCGCCCGCTGCTCGCCTTCGAGTCGCTGGAGCACATCCGCAGCCGGGCGGTCGATGCGCTGGTGCTGCGACGCGCCGATGCGCTGCTGCTGGCGCCGTGGGCGGCGCGGCGGCAGTTCCGGGGGCGTGCGCAGCCGGTGCAGACCGCGGCCAGCCTGAAGCGGCTGAAGCGCGAGGATGTGCTGGCCTTCCATCGCCAGTACTGGCGGCCGGAGCGCGCGGTGCTGCTGTTCGCCGGCGATCTGAGTCTGCAGGCGGCACGTGGCCTGGCCGAGGACTTCATGGGCGGCTGGCGGGTCGCGAAGACGACGCCGGCCGGGCCGACGCCGGCGGTGTCCTTGCCCGCCGCGGCGCCCACGCCGGCGGTCGCGCAGGTCCTGCCCCTGCCGCAAGGCCAGGGCTGCCGGCTGATCCTGCAGACGCCGGTGCCGCGCGGCACGCCGCCCGCGTTGCGTGAGCTGGCGCGGACCTTGATGCATCAACGGCTAGCGGCGCGCTTGCCGTGGCCGTGGGAGAGCGAGATGGAGTCGCTCGGTGGCGCGCTGTGCTGGCGGCTGAGTGTCACCTTGCCGGCGGCGGTGGTGCCGGAGCAGCTCGCCCAACTGCGGGAGCAACTGCCGCTGCTGGCGGCCGAGGCGGTGACGCCGGAAGACCTGGCGCTGGCGCAGGCGCTGGCGCAAGGGGACTGGGCGTTCCAGCTCGCCGAGGCGCCGGATGCGCTGCTGGCCCAGGCGCTGGCGACGGGAGAACTCGAGGACTGCGTGCAATGGCCGCAGCGCGTGCGCGCCGTGAGCGCGCCGGTGCTGCAGCTGCTGATGGCGTCCAGTTGGCGCGATGGCCGCACACATCTGCTGCTGCTGGGCGATGCCGGTCCGCCTGAGCCGGCGCAGCGCGCGTGGCCGGGACTGGGAGTGGCTACAATGCGGGCTGTCATTGGGGAGTAGCCGCTGCACCCCGCCCGTCGCCCGGCCTGTTTCAAGGCCGCTTGCGCGGCAGGCCCATCAGCAGACCCGCGTCAACAGACTTGAGCCTCGGCTCATGGCGCGAGGTAGCCAGGAACCCACGGGTTCCCAGCCTGGCGAGACCTTTGACCATGTCCCCGGACTTTGCGGCCGGCGGTGACATGGTCATTGGTATGTCTCGGCCGCTGAGTCTGTCATGGAAGCCTTCCTCATCTCCACCGGCCTCGTGGCCCTCGCCGAAATCGGCGACAAGACCCAATTGCTGGCCTTCATCCTGGCGGCGCGGTTCCGCAAGCCGGGACCGATCGTGCTGGGCATCCTGATCGCGACCCTGGTGAATCACGCCTGTGCCGGCGCCGTCGGCAGCTGGATCACGACGCAGGTTTCACCGCAGACGCTGCGCTGGGTGCTGGGCGTGGGCTTCATCGCGATGGCGGCGTGGACGCTGATCCCCGACAAGATCGATGACGAGGAGACGGGCGGCAAGTTCCGCCTGGGCGTGCTGGGCACGACGATCGTGGCCTTCTTCCTGGCCGAGATGGGCGACAAGACGCAGATCGCGACGGTAGCCTTGGCGGCGCGCTTCAACGACCTGTGGATGGTGGTTGCGGGCACGACCTTCGGGATGATGATCGCCAACGTGCCGGCGGTGCTGGTGGGCGACAAGCTCGCGCACAAGCTGCCGGTGCGGCTGGTTCACGGGATCGCGGCGATCATCTTCGCGGTGCTGGGGGTGCTCACGCTTCTGGGGGCGGGGGAGTCGCTCGGATTCTGATCGACCAGCGTCATTCCGGCTGACTTGGCTGCGCCGTGATCGAAAGTCATCGTTCGGACGCAGCCAGCGCCCGAACAGCGGCGCTCTATCAGGTAGTCCTGGAAGTCAGCCTTTCCCATCACAAACCGGTCCACCGCGTCGGCAACCTCGAACTCATGTTCGACGCGCAGGCGAGGATCGGCAAGCATCCGTCCAACGGTGCGGATGAGGCCGGCCCTTTCCATTTCGTAGGTCTTGCTGAGGACCCACCACAGCTCCATCAGCGCTACGGTGGAGACATAGCCGGGATCTTCCGGCGTGAGGGAACTCAAGAAGCGCCGGGCTACCGCAGTCTGTGGGTCATCCGCGTTCGCGAAGTGGCGAACGAGGATGTTCGTATCGATGCCCTTCATCCGACATGACCTCCCCGGGCACGAATCGCCCGGTTCATGTCCTTGATCGTCACCTTGCGTTTGGGCTTGCCGATCATTCCCTCCAGGCTGAGCGGGTGCTCCTTCGAATAGATCAGGTACTCGTGCGGCGCGAGCCTGAGGAACTCCACCCGGTCTCCCGGATTCAAGCGGAGTTCGTCCCGAACGGCGTCGGGAATGTTGAGCACCTGACCTTCTTCGTAGGTGCCGACCTTGACCAGGGTATCGAGTGCAGACATGAAGCTTCTCCTTCAATGGAACGGAAGCCCACAACTCTAGGCACGCCGATCCCGTCTGGCACTTCCTCAAACTTGTCATTGAGGGGGTGAAGACCTGACCCCCTGAATGGGGCCTTCCGAAGAGGGGGCCGCTCAGCGCGCCGAGGCCTGCCTCACCGCGCGTTCCCACTGCGCCATCAGCGTCTCGGCGCGGTCGCGCGACATGGTCGGGCGGAAGGTGCGCTCCGTCTGCCAGTTGCGGCCGATGTCGTCGAGGTTGCCGTAGACGCCGGCCGTGAGGCCGGCGAGGTAGGCCGCGCCGAGCGCCGTCGTCTCGATCACCTTCGGACGCACGACCGGGATGCCGAGCAGGTCCGCCTGGAATTGCATCAGCAGGTCGTTCACGCACGCGCCGCCGTCGACGCGCAGCTCGCTCACCGGCGCGCCGCCGGCGGCCACCGCGTCGCGGCTCATCGCCTGCAGCAGCGCCGCGCTCTGGAACGCGATGCTCTCCAGCGCCGCGCGCGCGATGTGCGCCACCGTCGATCCGCGCGTCAGACCCACGATCGCCCCGCGCGCCTCCGCGTCCCAGTAGGGCGCCCCGAGGCCGGTGAAGGCCGGCACGAACATCACGCCGCCCGCGTCGGGCACGCTTTCCGCGAGCCCCTGCACCTCGCCGCTGCCCTTGATCGCATTCAGCCCGTCGCGCAACCACTGCACCACCGCGCCGCCGATGAAGACGCTGCCTTCCAGCGCGTATTGCGGCGTCGCGTCGATCTGCGCCGCGCTCGTCGTGATCAGCCCGTTCGCGCTGGTCTGGAAGCGCGGGCCCGTGTGCATCAGCATGAAGCAGCCGGTGCCGTAGGTGTTCTTGGCCATGCCCGCCTCGAAGCAGGCCTGCCCGAACAAGGCGCTCTGCTGGTCGCCACCGATGCCGCCGATCATCAGCGCCGCGCCAAGATGCTCAGGCGCCACGCGGCCGAACTCGGACGCCGACGGCTTCACCTCTGGCAGCAGCGAGGCGGGGATGCGCAGCAGCGCGAGCAGCTCGTCGTCCCACCGGTTCTCGCGCACGTTGAACAGCATGGTCCGCGACGCGTTGCTGACGTCGGTGACGTGCACCTCGCCGTTGGTGAGCTTCCAGATCAGCCAGCTGTCGATCGTGCCGAAGGCGAGTTCGCCGCGCTCCGCCGCGTCCCGCGCGCCGGCGACGTGGTCGAGTATCCACTGCAGCTTGGTCCCCGAGAAATACGCGTCGACGACGAGGCCCGTCTTCTCCTGGATGCGCGGACCGTGACCCTGCTCGCGCAACGCGGCGCATTGCGGCTCGGCGCGACGGTCCTGCCAGACGATCGCGTGATGGATAGCCCGCCCGGTCTTGCGGTTCCACACCAGCGTGGTCTCGCGCTGGTTGGTGATGCCGATCGCCTTCACTTCGGAAGCTTTCAGCGACGCCTTGGTCAGCACTTCGCGCGCGACGGACAGCTGCGTTTCCCAGATTTCATCGGCATCGTGCTCGACCCAGCCCGGCTGCGGATAGATCTGGCGGAACTCGCGCTGCGCCATCGCGACGATGCGCCCCTGCGCGTCGAAGACGATCGCGCGCGAACTCGAGGTGCCCTGGTCCAGGGCGAGCAGGTAGGTCATGGCTTGTCTCGTTCGTTGTGTTCTTGAACTGCTTTTGAGCGAACCCCGTCGCGATGCTACGGCGCGACCACGAGCTCCACGCCCGCATCCGCCATCAGCGCCGGGAAAGGCTCCGGCGGCGGCTCGTCGGTGAACAGCGCGTCGATCTGCGGCAATCGGGCGACCTCGGCCATCGCGGGCCGATTGAACTTGGTCGCGTCCGCCGCGACCCACACCTCGCGCGAATGCTCGACGATGGTCCGCGCGACCATCACCTCGCGGTAGTCGAAGTCGCGCAGGCTGCCGTCGGACTCGATGCCCGAGATGCCGATCAGCCCGATGTCGACCTTGAACTGGCGGATGAAATCGACCGCCGCCTCGCCGACGATGCCGCGGTCGCGGTGCCGCACCGAGCCGCCGACCATCACCAGCTCGCAGTCCGGGTTGTCGCTCAGGATCATCGCGACGTTCAGGTTGTTCGTGATCACCCGCAGCCCCTTGTGGCGCAGCAGCGCATGGGCCACCGCCTCCGTCGTCGTGCCGAGGTTCAGGATCAGCGAGCAGCCCGCCGGGATGCGCGCCGCGATCGCGCGCGCGATGCGCGCCTTGCCGTCGGCCTGCATGGCCTGACGCTGCCGGTAGGCGATGTTCTCGGTGGTCGACGAGGGCACGCGCACGCCGCCGTGGAAACGCTGCACCAGGCCGGCCTCGGCCAGGCGCTGCACGTCCCGGCGCACCGTCTGCAGCGTCACGCCGAACTTCTCGGCGAGCGACTCGACGCTCACCGAGCCATGGGCGCGCACCTCCTGCAGCAGATCGTTCTGACGGGGGTTGGGATTCATGGCGCGCAGGCTAAAGGAACCGAAACGAACAATTGACCGGGTTAACCCTCAGTCAAAACGCGCATATTCGCGCTAAAAAGAAAAAAGAAGAACAGAATTGCGAACTTTCCAACGGCCATCGCAGGGTGGCCGTTTGACTGTCCGGCCAATTCGATCCAAGGAGACACCTTGACCGCCGCCTCGACCGCTGCCTCGATTCCTGATGACCTTGCTTCCACCGATGCCGGCACCACCGGCGCCATCGGTGAGTGCGACGTGCTCGTCGTCGGCGGCGGCATCAACGGCGCCGGCATTGCGCGCGACCTGGCCGGCCGCGGCTGGAAGGTGGTGCTGGCGGAAGCCTCGGACTTCGCGGCGCACACCTCGTCGTCCTCGACCAAGCTGATCCACGGCGGGCTGCGCTACCTGGAGTACTACGAGTTCTCGCTGGTGCGCAAGGCGCTGCAGGAGCGCGAGGTCCTGCTGCGCAGCGCCCCGCACATCATGTGGCCGCTGCGCTTCGTGATGCCGCACGACGCGGCGATGCGCCCGGCCTGGATGATCCGCATCGGCCTGTTCCTCTACGACCACCTGGCGCGGCGCGAGGTGCTGCCGGGCTCCGAGGGCGTGGACCTGCGCCGCTCCCCCTACGGCGAGCCGCTGAAGGCCGAGTACACCAAGGGCTTCGTCTATTCCGACGGCTGGGTCGACGACGCGCGCCTGGTGCTGCTGAACGCGCTCGACGCGCGCGAGCACGGCGCCGTGCTGCACACCCGCACGACCGTCACCGGCGCCAGGCGGCACGCCGACCACTGGACCGCGACGCTGCGTTGCGCCGACGGCGACCGCACGTTGAAGGCGCGCGCGCTGGTCAACGCGGCCGGTCCCTGGGCCGAGGGCTTCCTGCGCGAAGTCGCCGCGCCCGCGCGGGGCGAGGCGCTCGCGACCAAGAGCCTGCGTCTGGTCAAGGGCAGCCACATCATCGTGCACAAGCGCTTCCAGCACGACCACGCCTACATCTTCCAGAACCCGGACAAGCGGATCATCTTCGCCATCCCCTACGAAGACGACTTCACGCTGATCGGCACCACCGACGTGGAGCTGGCGCCGGACGCGCTGGCGGGCTTCGGCAAGGCCCGGATCGACGAGGGCGAGATCGCCTACCTCTGCGAACAGGCCAGCCGCTACTTCCGCGAGCCGGTGGTCGCCTCGGACGTGGTGTGGACCTACGCCGGCGTGCGCCCGCTGCTGGACGACGCCTCCGGCGACCCGTCCGCCGTGACGCGCGACTACCTGCTCGAGACGCACGCCGAGGGCGGCGCGCCGCTGCTGAGCGTGTGGGGCGGCAAGATCACGACCTTCCGCAAGCTGGCGGAGGACGCGGCCGACCTGGTGGGCGACCTGCTCGGCGACCGTCGCCGGGCCTGGACCGAGCACGCGCACCTGCCCGGCGGCGACCTGCGCGACTGGATCGGCGCGCCGCAGCGGCCCGACACCGACTTCCAGCGCCTGCTGTCCGCCGTCGGCCAGCGCCATCCGTGGCTGCCGCCGTCGCTGGCGCGCCGTCTCGCGCGGGCCTACGGCGCGCGCCTCGGACGCGTGCTCGGCGGCGCGGAGCGGCTCGACGACCTCGGTCCGGAAATTGCCCCCGGGCTGCACCAGGCGGAACTCGAATACCTGGTCCGCGAGGAATGGGCGCGCGCGGCGGACGACGTGCTGTGGCGCCGCTCCAAGCTGGGCCTGCATTACACCGAGGTGCAGCGGATGGCGGTGGTCCAGTGGTTCGCCGAACGCGAGCACCTCTGGGCGAAGCCGCCGGCCGCGGCGGCATGACCTGACCCCGAGGTCCGCCTCGTCGCCGATTTCCAGTCCGACCCCGAGACCGTCCCGGAAACCGTCCAACAGAACGCCCCAAAGAACGCCCCAAAGAACGCCCCAAAGACCGACTCACCGATCGATCCAGAGACCGACCCCCAAGAACGACATGCGAAGAGACACCCCGATGGAGCCGACACCATGGAGCTGACCTTGCGCGGCGTGAGCCACAAGGTCGGCGCGCAGCAGCACCTGTACCCGATGGACCTGCGGCTGGTGCCCAACGCGGTCACCGTGCTGCTGGGCGCGACGCAGGCCGGCAAGACGACGCTGATGCGCCTGATGGCGGGCCTGGACAAGCCCACTGGCGGCAGCGTGACCGTCGACGGCACGGACGTCACCGGCTGGCCGGTGCGCCAGCGCGACGTCGCGATGGTCTACCAGCAGTTCATCAACTACCCGTCGATGAGCGTGCGCGACAACATCGCCTCGCCGCTGAAGCTGCGTGGCAAGCTCGATCGCGAGGCGATCCGCAAGCGCGTGGATGAACTGGCCGACAAGCTGCACATCGAGATGCACCTCGACAAGCTGCCCGCGCAACTGTCCGGCGGTCAGCAGCAGCGCGTCGCGCTGGCGCGGGCGCTGGCCAAGCAGGCGCCGCTGATGCTGCTGGACGAACCGCTGGTGAACCTCGACTACAAGCTGCGCGAGGAACTGCGCGAGGAACTCGGCCAGCTCTTCGCCGCCGGGGAGTCGACGGTGGTCTACGCGACCACCGAGCCGGCCGAGGCGCTCCAGCTCGGCGGCTACACCGCGGTGATGGACGCCGGCGAGCTGCTGCAGTACGGCCCGACCGCCGAGGTCTTCCACCGCCCGGCGTCGCTGCGCGTCGCGCGCGCCTTCAGCGATCCGCCGATGAACCTGCTCATCGCGCAAGGGAGGGGCGACCGGCTGCAGCTCCGACCGGGCCTCGACCTGGCGCTGCCGGCGCAGGGCGGCGTGACCGTGGGCGTGCGCGCCAGCGCGCTGCACGTCACGCAGCGGCCCGGCGACATCGCCATCCAGGGCGAGGTCGAGCTGGCCGAGATCTCCGGCTCCGACACCTTCGTCCACGCGCGCACCCAGATCGGCGAGCTCGTCGCCCAGCTGACCGGCGTGCACGACTTCGAGCTCGGCGCACCGCTGACCCTGTACCTCAATGCCGCCCACGTCCACGTCTTCGACGCGGCCGGCCTGCTGACACGCGCCCCCGAGCGCCGGGGAGCCCGCTGATGGCCCGCATCGACCTGGACCTCGCGCACGCGTACCGGCCCGATCCGAAGGAGGACAGCGACTACGCGCTGCTGCCGCTGAAGATGACGTTCGAGGACGGCGGCGCCTACGCCTTGCTCGGCCCGTCGGGCTGCGGCAAGACGACGCTGCTGAACATCGTCTCCGGACTGCTGCAGCCCTCGCAGGGCAGCGTGCGCTTCGACGGCCGCGACGTCACCGCGCTGACGCCGCAGCAGCGCAACATCGCGCAGGTGTTCCAGTTCCCCGTCATCTACGACACGATGACGGTGGCCGAGAACCTTGCCTTCCCGCTGCGCAACCGCGGCGTCGCCGCCGACAGGATCAAGGCGCGGGTCGGCAGGATCGCCGAGATGCTGGAACTCAACGCCCAGCTGAACCAGCGCGCCTCGGGCCTGTCCGCGGACGCGAAGCAGAAGATCTCGCTCGGCCGCGGGCTGGTGCGCGAGGACGTGTCGGCGGTGCTCTTCGACGAGCCGCTGACCGTCATCGATCCGCATCTGAAATGGCAGCTGCGCCGCAAGCTCAAGCAGATCCACAACGAGCTCAAGCTCACGCTGATCTACGTCACCCACGACCAGGTCGAGGCGCTGACCTTCGCGGACCAGATCGTCGTCATGACGCGCGGCCGCGCGGTGCAGGTGGGCTCGGCGGGCGAGCTGTTCGAACGCCCGAGCCACCGTTTCGTCGGCCACTTCATCGGCTCGCCGGGCATGAACTTCCTGCCGGCGGCGCTGGAGGACGGCGGCGGACTGAGCATCGCGGGACAGCCGGTCGCCGGCTCGGTCGATCCTGTCACCGGCGCCTCGCTGTCGCGTGCGGAGCCCTTCATGGTGGGCATCCGTCCCGAATACGTGGCGGTCGACGACGTGGGCGACGGCGTGCCGGCGCTGCCCGGCACGATCACCGGCGTGGTCAGCCAGGTCCAGGACATCGGCACCTACTGGCTGCTCACCGCGAAGGTCGGCCCGCACACGCTCAAGGCGCGCCTGTCCGCCCACGCACAGCCGCCCGAGGCCGGCGCCACCGTGGCGCTGCGCGTGCTCAATCCCCACACCTGCTTCTACGGCGCCGACGAGCGACTGATCGCGGCGACCCCGGAGGGCCTCACATGAAACCGATCAACCAGAAGGCCTGGTTCCTCGTCCTGCCCGTGCTCATCTGCGTGGCCTTCTCGGCCATCCTGCCGCTGATGACGGTGGTGAACTACTCGGTGCAGGACATCATCTCGCCGGAGCGGCGCGTCTTCGTCGGCACCGAGTGGTTCGCCGCGGTCATGCGCGACGAGGAACTCCACGGCGCGCTGCTGCGCCAGCTGGGCTTCTCGCTGGCGGTGCTGCTGGTCGAGATCCCGCTGGGCATCTGCCTGGCGCTGTCCATGCCGGCGCAGGGCTGGCGCTCGTCGCTGGTGCTGGTGATCGTCGCGCTGTCGCTGCTGATCCCGTGGAACGTCGTCGGCACGATCTGGCAGATCTATGGCCGCGCCGACATCGGGCTGCTGGGCGCATCGCTGCAGGCGCTGGGCATCGACTACAACTACACCGGCGACGCGACCGACGCGTGGATCACGGTGCTCGTGATGGACGTCTGGCACTGGACGCCGCTGGTGGCGCTGCTGTGCTTCGCCGGGTTGCGCTCCATCCCCGACGCCTACTACCAGGCCGCGCGCATCGACGGCGCCAGCAAGTTCGCGGTGTTCCGCTACATCCAGCTGCCCAAGATGCGGGGCGTGCTGATGATCGCGGTGCTGCTGCGCTTCATGGACAGCTTCATGATCTACACCGAGCCCTTCGTCCTCACCGGCGGCGGTCCCGGCAATGCGACGACCTTCCTCAGCCAGTACCTGACGCAGAAGGCGGTCGGCCAGTTCGACCTCGGCCCGGCGGCGGCGTTCTCGCTGATCTACTTCCTGATCATCCTGCTGCTGTGCTTCATCCTCTACAACTGGATGCAGTCGCTGGGAACCCAAGACAAGTCGATGGAGGCCGGCCATGGATGAACGCCGTTTCCGCAAGCGCACGATCTTCCTGATCGCGTACCTGCTCTTCGCGCTGCTGCCCATCTACTGGATGGTCAACATGAGCTTCAAGACCAACGAGGAGATCCTCTCCAGCTTCAGCCTCTGGCCGCAGCATTTCTCGCTGGCCAGCTACAAGACCATCTTCACCGATCCGTCCTGGTACAGCGGCTACATCAACAGCCTGATCTACGTCGGGATCAACATGGTGATCTCGGTCAGCGTCGCGCTGCCCGCCGCGTACGCCTTCAGCCGCTACTCCTTCCTCGGCGACAAGCACGTCTTCTTCTGGCTGCTGACCAACCGCATGACGCCGCCGGCGGTGTTCCTGCTGCCCTTCTTCCAGCTCTACACGACGCTGGGGCTGATGGACACGCACATCGCGGTCGCGCTGGCGCATCTGCTGTTCAACGTGCCGCTGGCCGTGTGGATCCTGGAAGGCTTCATGAGCGGCATCCCGCGCGAGATCGACGAGACCGCCTACATCGACGGCTACAGCTTCCCGCGCTTCTTCCTGACCGTGTTCCTGCCGCTGATCAAGGCGGGCGTGGGCGTGGCGGCGTTTTTCTGCTTCATGTTCTCGTGGGTGGAGCTGCTGCTGGCGCGCACGCTGACCAGCGTCAACGCCAAGCCCATCGTCGCGACGATGACGCGCACCGTCAGCGCCTCCGGCATGGACTGGGCGACGCTGGCCGCCGCCGGCACGCTGACCATCGTGCCGGGTGCGATCGTCATCTGGTTTGTCCGTCACTACATCGCAAAAGGCTTTGCGATGGGCAGAGTATGACCACCCCCTACCGCCTACGGCGGCCCCCTCAAGGGGGCGCACCCGATGGCCCGGCGGAGCCCGGTCCATGGGTGCCGCTTGACGACGGCCGGGCTGACGCCGGCCAAAAGGAGTTCTGATGTTCGATTGGATGGTGTGGACCACGCCGGTGGCCGTCTTCTTCACCTGCGTGGTGCTGATGCTGGCCGGGATGACGGTGTGGGAGATCAAGTCGCCGACGACCCTGCGCAAGGGCTGGCTGCCGATGCGCACGACGCGCGGCGACCGGCTGTTCATCGGGCTGCTGACGGCGGCCTACATCAACCTGGCCTTCGTCGGGCTGGGCGCGAAGGTGGCCGAGTGGTTCCGGCTCGAGGCCGAGCCCAGTGTGTGGATCAGCTTCGTCGCGTCGATGCTGGTGCTGGGACTGATCCTGCGCAAAGGATGACCGGGTAGTTCAAGCTTCAAGGAATTCGGCTTTCCCGTTCCCCCGGAGCCGCGATTCGTCCTCAAGCAGGGGGGAGATTCGACAGACACAGGAGACAAGCGTGAACAAGAGCAAGTATTCCGCGCTGGCCGTGGCCGCATTGCTGGCGTTGGGAGCGAACGCCGCGTGGGCCGGCGAGGCCGAGGCGAAGAAGTGGATCGACAGCGAATTCCAGCCGTCGACCCTGTCCAAGGACAAGCAGACGGCCGAGATGAAGTGGTTCATCGAGGCGGCCAAGAAGCTCCAGGCCAAGGGCGTGAAGGAGATCTCGGTCGTGTCGGAGACGCTGACCACGCACGAGTACGAGAGCAAGGTGCTGGCCAAGGCCTTCGCCGAGATCACCGGCATCACCGTCAAGCACGACCTGATCCAGGAAGGCGACGTCGTCGAGAAGCTGCAGACCTCGATGCAGTCGGGCAAGAGCATCTACGACGGCTGGATCTCCGACTCCGACCTGATCGGCACGCACTACCGGTACGGGAAGATCATGAATCTCTCCGACTACATGACCGGCGCGGGCAAGGAGTGGACGAACCCGGGCCTGGACCTGAAGGACTTCATCGGCACCAGCTTCACGACGGCGCCGGACGGCAAGCTCTACCAGCTGCCTGACCAGCAGTTCGCCAACCTGTACTGGTTCCGCGCCGACCTGTTCGCGCGCAAGGACCTGCAGGACAAGTTCAAGGCCAAGTACGGCTACGAGCTGGGCGTGCCCCTGAACTGGAGCGCGTACGAGGACATCGCCGCGTTCTTCTCCAACGACGTGAAGACGCTGGACGGCAAGCCGATCTACGGCCACATGGACTACGGCAAGAAGGACCCGTCGCTGGGCTGGCGCTTCACCGACGCGTGGCTGTCGATGGCCGGCGCGGCCGACAAGGGCATCCCCAACGGCATGCCGGTCGACGAGTGGGGCATCCGCGTCGCCGACGACAAGTGCACGCCGGTGGGCGCCTCGGTGGCGCGCGGCGGCGCGACCAACTCGCCGGCGGCGGTCTACGCGCTGACCAAGTACGTCGACTGGATGAAGAAGTACGCGCCCAAGGAAGCGACGGGGATGACCTTCGGGGAATCCGGTCCGGTGCCGGCGCAGGGTCAGATCGCGCAGCAGATCTTCTGGTACACGGCGTTCACGGCGGACATGGTCAAGCCGGGCCTGCCGGTGGTGAATGCCGACGGCACGCCGAAGTGGCGCATGGCGCCGGGACCGAACGGTCCGTACTGGAAGGACGGCATGCAGAACGGCTACCAGGACGTGGGCAGCTGGACCTTCTTCAGCGGCCACGACGCCAACCGGACCGCGGCGGCCTGGCTGTACGCGCAGTTCGTGACGGCCAAGTCGGTGAGCCTGAAGAAGAGCATCCAGGGCCTGACCTTCATCCGCGACAGCGACATCCGCAGCGACTACTTCACCAAGAACGCCAACAAGTACGGCGGCCTGATCGAGTTCTACCGCTCGCCGGCGCGGGTGGCGTGGACGCCGACGGGGACCAACGTGCCGGACTATCCGAAGCTGGCGCAGCTGTGGTGGAAGAACGTGGCGCAGGCGGTGACCGGCGAGAAGACGCCGCAGGCCGCGATGGACACGCTGGCCGACGAGATGGACGCGGTGATGGCGCGGCTGGAGCGCGCCGGCATGGCCAAGTGCGCGCCCAAGCTCAACAAGAAGGAAGACCCGAAGAAGTGGCTGTCCGACAAGGGCGCACCGTGGGCCAAGCTGGCCAACGAGAAGCCCAAGGGCGAGACCATCGCCTACGAGAAGCTGCTGAACGCGTGGAAGGACGGCAAGGTGCGCTGATCGCGCGGGCACCTCGCGACCTCGCATGAAGAAGGCCGCGCCCCCGGGCGCGGCCTTGTCGTTTCAGGCTGGCGAAGGGCTCAGGGAATCCAGCAGGTCTTGGAGCCGGGCGGGCAGACGTACTGCCAGGTCACGACCGCCGTGTCGGTCAGTCCCATCCGGTAGTTGCCCACCTGGGGATGCGTGAACTTGAAGTCCAGCAGTTGCCCGACGATGCGGTTGGACGAGGGTTCGACGACGCCCGACTTGTTGGCGATCGGGGCGAAGGTGCCCAGCGTCATGTCGATCACGCCCTGGCGGTCGTCCAGGTAATGCAGCACCTGGGCGACGCCGACCGTCACGCCGTTGGCCTGCGTCACCGCGCCGACCGCCGCGCCGATCTTGTCCAGTCCGCTGGGCAGACCGTTCGGACGGGCGAGCAGGCCGTTCACGAGCTCGCGCGCGTAGGTGTCGATCTGTCCGTTCGCGCGTGCGGCGGCCCAGCGGTCGGCGAAGGTGTCTGCGATCGCGTCGAAGACCGGCAGCCAGGAGATCGACGTGGTGCAGCTGGCGCTGACGTCGCGTGAATAGGTGGTGGAGCCGCTGCCGTCGACGACGGTGCTGGCATTGTTGAAGGTCGCGAAGGCCTGCAGGTTGTTCAGGCGGATGCTGACGTAGCAGGTGTACGAGACGCCCAGGTAGGAGCCCGACACGGTGCCGTTGGCCACGTAGTTGGCGCCCGACATCGCAAAGGCCGTCTGACCGCTGCCGGTCGGCGACAGGACGATGCGGAACGGACCGGTCAAGGTGCCGCTGCCGAGGGTTCCGCCCTTGTCCCTGAAGCTCGCATCCATGGAGGCGTTGAGCGAGGTCTCGAGTCGCCTGCTGTTGGCGACGAGTTCGCTGGCCACGGTGTAGGTGACGCTGGAGCTGAACGCCGTGGTGGCGCTCTGCACACCGCCATGGAGCTCCGCCGTGGTCGTGAAATAGCGGTCGTTCACGATCGGACGGTAGTCCGCGTGGGCCGCCGAGACCGCCAGCAATGCCGCGGCCGTCAGAAGGATCTTCTTCAACTCTCTCTCCCTGTGAAGACGGCGTGGTTGCCGTCGGCGCGGATGGTCGCGGGACCTCGGGAGGGCGGCCACTGTAAAGGCTTACACACACTGACGGGGGGAGGGCGGGATCGCCCTCTGGCTGGCCGCCTTAAGTCATGCGTAAGCCCCGCGGGCGGGCGCGTGCCACCATGGGTCCATGTTCAAGTCGCTGATGGACCTCTTCGACACGCTGGCGCCGGATGACGCGTTCGGCGGCTCGCGGGGCGGCGCGCCGTCGCTGCCGCTGGCCGCGGCGGTGCTGCTGGTCGAGGTGATGCGTGCGGATGCGGATTTCTCCGGTGTCGAGCGTGCCGCCGTGGGCAAGGCATTGACGGCGCTGTTCGCGTTGTCCGAGGACGAGTCCGATGCGCTCACTGCGCAAGCCGAACGCACCGCCCGCACGGCGTCCGACCTGTTCGCCTTCACCTCGCCGGTCGACGAGCGCTGGGACATGCCCGCGAAGCTGCGCCTGGTCGAGTTGATGTGGGGCGTGGCCTATGCCGACGGCAGGCTCGGCGACATCGAGCGCCACACGATGTGGCGCATCGCCGACCTGCTGCACATCCCGCAGGGCGCCTACCACCACGCGCGGATCCGCGCGAAGGTGGCGGCAGGTCTTGGCGAGGACGACTGACCGGCGGCGCGGACCGTTGCGTCGCGGACCGTGGCGTCACATGTCGCCTCGCATCGCGCGGAAACGGAAAGGCCCTCTGACGAGGGCCTTCTTCGTGGTGTGATGGGGAGGTTGCCGGCTCAGCGCGGGTTCTGGAACACCACCCGCTCCGCCAGTTCCCGCGGCGCGCCCACGGTCCGGCGCTGGATGTGGTCCAGCACCTGGCCGGCACGCTCGCACGTGATGGGCGCGGGACCGGCATTGCCGTCGGTCCACAGCTTGGAGAACGCCCCCGAGGCCGTCGCGCCGACGGTCCGCGTCACGACTTCCAGTTCCAGCGGCGTCGGCTGCGGCGCGCGGGCGCGCGTGGGCAGGGTTTCGCCCGCGGCGTCGGTCAGCCAGAGGGCTTCCAGCGCCATGGCATCCTCCGGCAGCAGCCGGCGCGGCACGGGCGAGCCGGACAGCCAGGACTGGCAGGTCTCGGCCCCCAAGGTCTGCGCGGCGGTCAGTTGCGCGCGCAGCACCTGCAGGTAGCGGCGGCGCAGGTCGCGCGAGCCGTTCAGCAGCATCTCCCGCACATTGGGCGCCAGCACGCCTTGCGCCGCGATCTGCGCCCCGGCGGCGGCCTGCTCCGAGCCCGCCAGCGCCATGTGCGCGGCGCGCATGCGGCCGGCGGCCTCGTCGATCAGGCCGGGGAAGCGCTGGTCGAGCCGGAACCAGGCGTCGCTGGCGCGCAGCGCGTTGACGTAGTCGCTCAGCGGGGCGTACTGGCCGGGCCGGTCGCCCTCGGGCAGCGCGACATCCAGCGTCTTCGGAGGCGCCTGGATCAGCGAGTGGCGCACCAGCTCCACCGCCGGCGGGTACCACATCGTCCGTGACGGCGTGCTCAGCGTCTTCTGGATGAATTCCTCCGGCAGCGCCATGCGGCGGTAGGTGCGCGCGAGGTCCTGGTTGGCGATCTCGTCGAAGGCCGGGTTGAAGGTGCCGCTGGTGGCGCGGTGGAAGCCGAGCTGCGCGCCGGGCATCAGCTGGCGCTTGTTGCCGGCCAGGAAGACCAGCGTGCAGGCGCTCTCGCAGTTGCCGATGGCCCGCGTGCCGACGCCGCGCTGGCGGATCAGCTGGACCATGCGTTCGGCTTCGGTCACGCGGCCGCCGGGCGAGGCGACTTCCAGCAGCCGCACCGCCGGGGAGGCTTCGAGCAGGCTGCCCAGGCGACCGGCGTCGCCGGCGCCGATGGGACCGTTGAGCTGCATCGTGCGGCCGTCGCCGCTGACGACCAGGCGCACGTTGCCGATCGGATCGATGCCGCGGGCCAGCTTCCACAGCTCAGGCAGTTCCCCGAAGACGCCGAAGGCCAGCGAGAACGCGATCTGCAGGAAGGACAGCAGCAGGGACAGGCGCGCCAACCCGGAGATCAGGTAGGACCCGCCGGCGTCGACGTAGCCGCGGACCGATCGCCAGGTGCCGACGGCACTCCAGATCTCGACGGTGATCAGCAGCGGCCAGACGATCAGCAGCGCGATGGCGACGCCCTGCAGGCCGTCGCTCTTGGTGGCGAGCCAGGCGACCAGGCCCTGCACGCCGGCGGCGAGGGGCCAGGTCAGGAGGACGTGGTTGATCCAGAAGCTCTGGGCCAGGCTCTGTTCGCCGCGCCAGTGGCTGGCGATGTAGCCGATGAGCAGGCCTTCGCCGTCGGCCGGCGCGGGCCGGCTGCGTTCGACGGCGGTGCGGGACAGGCGGTCATGCCAGGTGCGGCCGTCGGCGTCGACGCGGGCCCACAGGAAGCCGGCGAACAGCGGAATCGCCGAGATCAGGTAACCGACCCAGCGGATCAGCGCCTGCACCGGCGACGGACGTCCGCCGCTGCGCGCATCGACGACCTTAAGGCCGGCGACGAGCTTGCCGGGCGTGGCGCCCTGCCAGCTCCAGAACACGACGCAGACGATCAGCGGCAAAAGCCAGTTGATGGCGAGGGTCCCGGGGCGCAGGTCGCTCCACTTCGACACCGGGTCGCCGTACACGGCCCACATCAACAAGGTGCTCGCGGCGATCATCAATGCGCCGTCGATGAGCATGGCCAGGGCGCGGGGCGCCAGGCCGACGGATTGGTTCGACATCCTCTTCTCTCCCTCTTGGGCCGGAAGTGTAAAGAGGGCGTGTACCGCGCCGCGCGTCGGTTCTAAGACAGCGACGGCGCTGTATTGATTCCGTCACAGGCGACCGGGTGGGCCTCCCCCTTTGGGAGGAGAGCTCGTCGTTGGCGTCGGAGCGGCGAGCCTCCCAACATCGCGATCGCTGAGATGGGTCGCACGATGGGAATGAACCTGAATCGGCCCAGCTTCAGCAGATGAGCATCGCCGGTGATGATCAGATGGGCCTGCCCGGCGAATGCCGTCGCCAGAACGACATCGTCATCAGGATCGTCGTGCACCGTGGGCGGGATGTTCGCCGGGGTCACCAGTGTCACCTTCCGGGCGTAGTCCGCTACGAGGTCGTCCGCGCTGCTGGATTTCGACAACAACCGCTTCGAGAACTTGCGGCGGCCGACGATGTCTCTCAGCTCTGCCAACAACGCCGAGCTGCAGACGATCTGGATACGAAGGGGGCCATGGCAAGTGAGTGCGATCAGGCGCGCCGTGGCGCCCTCCCACATGAGACCTGAGGCCACGACGTTCGTATCAAGCACGAGCCGCACTGCGTTTTGCTGCTCGCCTGTCTGCTCGGACCGCATCGACTTCCACCTGAATCTCTTGCATGACCAGTTCTTCGAGCGCTTCCTCTTCCCTCAAGAACGCTTGGAGCTCCTCGATGTGGAGTTGTCTGCGAAGCATGGACTCAATGCGGTCTGGAGCGAGCAGCCCGGCGCGCGCTGCTTCGCGGGCGAGCAGCGCTGGCAGTTGGATTTCGATGGCGGTCATGGGAGGCGTCCTTTTCTCGTTGCCCTGCCAATGGGCGGGCCGATGGACCATCGTCTCCAAGACGGGCGTGCGATTCAATGACTCGTCTTCGTGCAAGACCGACCTGAACTTGCGACCTTGTCGGGCGGGCGCGACGGCGCCCGCCATCCGGGCTCAGTCATCCCACAGGAAGCGCCGATCCGGATAGACCACGCTCTGCGAGGTGCGCACCACCACGCCGTTCTTGAAGTGGACGTTGAAGCGCAGCAGGTAGCCGCTCATCTCTGGCGGAATATTCCAGTCCCAGACGTCCTCCTCACTGAGCCGGAAGAAGATGCGCTTGCGCTCCTGGCCGAGCATCCGCGTGACCTGGTCGGTCGTCAGGCCCGGCACGATGCGGGCGCGGTTGGCCGCGGACAGCGCGTCCGTCGTGCCGACGAGGCGGTCCTGCGCATCCAGGCGGACCATGTAGCAGGTCTGCCCGAAGGGCTGCGTGGCGTATTCCAGCGTACGGCCGCCGTCGGCCTCCGGCCAGACGCGCGTCGGCGTGCCGTAATACTGCTGCACGTCGGCGCTGGTCGTCACGCCGGTCCTCATCCGTTCGTCCTTCACCGGCGTCGCGCAGCCGCTGAGGGCGATGGTCGCCACCACCGCCGCCGTCGTGGCGCACAGGGGGCCCAGGCTCGTCCAATTGCGCATCGTTGTCTCCTGCAAGGCGGAGCGGACATTCTGCGGCGATCAGGGCAGCGCACAATCCGCGCCATGTCGAGATCGCACATCCGGAAGGCGCTTGAGCGCGCCGCCCTCGTCGCCTTCGCCGTGGCCGCATGGCCGTCGCAGGCGCAGGCGCAGACGCCAGCGTCCGCTCCGACGCCCGCGCCAGCCTCCGTGGCAAGCGGCGCGCCGTGCGTGCTGCTGTTCGGCCAGGGCCGCAACTTCGATGCGGGCCAGCCCGCCGCCAACCGCCGCTGGGATGAGGCCAACAGCGCCTTCAACCTCGCGGCGCGCGAGCCGCTGGTGGCTGCGGGACTGCCGGTGATCAACATGGTGCTGCCCGTGTCCGCGACCGATGTGCCGCGCAATCTGCAGGGCTTGCTGGCGGAAGTGCAACGGCGCGGCTGCACGCGGGTGCTGGAGACGGCCGTGTTCGCGGACTCGGCGCAGGGACTGCTGATCGCGCGGCTGCGCGTCTATCCGGTGTTCGGGATGCTCGGGCCGCAGGCGGCCGGCAGTCAGCCCAGGATCGGGGGCGTGGCCTACACGCAGCAGAAGGAGTACGCGCTCGACGCGCGCGTGATGGACCGGGTGAACCCGTCCCTGCTGGGACGGGTCATGGCGGAGGAGGCTCTCCCGAGTCTCTCGCCGGGGGCCGGACGGCCCTGAGGACTCAGCAGGTCGGCTGGTCGTTGATGACCTGCGGGTCGCTGCTGGGATACAGGTTCTCCACGACGCCGGGCGTCGAGAACAGGAGCACGACACCCTTGGTGATCGTGTTCGCCGGCATGACGAAGCTGACTGAGTTCTCGTCATTGGCCGGCGCGAAATTGCTGGCGTTCATGCCGGGCGTGGAACCGATGGTCTTGAACGTCGCGCCGATCAACAACAGTTCCGTGTTCTCACCCTGCGTGAAGACGCATTCACCGGCATTGACCGGAATGTGCAATTCCGATCCCAGGATCGGATCGGAGCCGTCATAGTTCAGTGAATAGGTGCAATCGGCGAAATTGCCGTCGGCACTGATCTTCCCGTCGACATAGATGGTGTAAGCCATGATTTTTCTCCTTGAGCAGTTTGATTGTCAGGGAGAAGGATCGTTGGATTGACTCATTGCCAGCCATTCGGCCGCACGCCGGACGTCGTCTCGACTTCCTCTCCCCAGGCAGGATTGAGCCTCAACCCAGCCCTGCGTGATCTGGAGATGAACGCCTATTGCCGTGGGCATCTTCATTGTGATGTCATCGATCTCCCGGCAAGCGGCCATCGGCACGGGCAGCGCGTGACGCCGAGCCATGGCGATCATTCGACGGCGCGTGTCGACATAGAAGAGGACGAATCGAATGTCCGATGCGCGCGAAGACAAGAGCGTCGATTGCGCGTCCGCCGTCTCCTGGAGGATCCGGATGCCTGTCGCCGCGTCGCCGTCCGCCGCCTGTGTGCGTGCGGCAATGACCGACCACCTTCCCCAGAGATCCACGATCCGGGACTTGTTCGTTTCGGGTCTCGACTTCGCGAAATCGTCCATCTGGGCCTTCAGCGCCGCGGTCTGCTCCATGCGCGCGACCCGATTCAATTGCGGCCATTCGAAATCGAGCGCGGTCGCCTCACTGAGCAACAGGTTCAGCCACCACTGGACGTTCGAAGCGTCCTGTCCGTGCAGCTTGCGCAGGAGCTCCACCGACGTGCGCGCCTCGGCGACCGACTCCTTGGCGCGACCGAGCTTGATCAGCGCCTCGGATCGCCAGCGTCGCATGACGGCTTCCCGATAGGACCACCCGCCGTCGTTGGGCGCACTGCTGCGGACTTCCGCGATCAATGCGGCGCCCTCGGAGAACATGGCTTCAGCGGAGCGGGCGTCGCCGCGCCACAGCGTCACGCTGCCCAGCCAGCTGAGGCTGTCCGCCAGGTCCATCTTGGCGGCGTTGTCGGCCTCGCCGGTCGTGACCCGAGCGCGCTTGAGGTCGATCGAGCGCTGGAAGAAGTCAGTGGCGCCGCGCAGGTCGGCGCTGTCGAGTCGGGCCGTCCCCAAGCTGTTGTAGGCGTAGGAGAGCTCGACCAGCGCCTCGCGGTTCTTCGGCTGCGCGTCGACCCATGCCTGGATGGCGTCGCGGTAGGCCAGCCAGGCCTGCGTCGCCTTGTCGAGTTCCCGGGAGTAGTAATGGACGTGCCCGACCCAGAACGCAGCGGCGCCTTGCGCCTTGCGCCATTCGGCGGTGAGGGCGTCCGAGGGCGGCTGCCCTTCCAGCAGCTTGCGGGCGGCCACCAGCGGCTCCAGCGCCTCCTTCAGGTTGCGCTTGGAGACGCGGACCTCGCCGATGACGGTGAGCGCCTTGGCGCGTTGCAGCCGTTCCATCGGCGTGGCGTCCTGGTCCTGCGCCAGGTAGCTCAGCGCCTTGCTGCCTACGCTGTCGAGCAGCTCCAGCCGGCCGACCGGCCGCAGCTTGTCGGCGAACTCGCCCAGCATGTAGCTGAGCAGGTCCTCGGCCTGTTGCCGCCGTTCCTGCGCCTGATGCTCCGCCCGTTCCGCGCGCCTGGCCTGCAGCACGCTGACGCCGGTCAGCGACACCATCGCCAGCACGGCCACGCTGCTGGCCGCCACGCTCCACCGATGCCGCCGCACGAAACGGCCCAGCACGTAGAACCGGGTGTCGGGTCTTGCCGTGATCGGTTCATGCGCCAGCCAGTGCCGCAGGTCGACGGCCATCGATTCGGCGTTGGCGTAGCGCTCGGACGGCTTCTTCTTCAGCGCCTTGCCGACGATCGTGTCCAGGTCGCCGCGCAGCAGCTTGGCCTGGCGCGCGATGACGGGGTCGAGCTGGTCGCGCGCCACGTCCGACAGCCGCTTGGGCACGAGCTCCACGACCGCGCGCAGCCGGTCCAGGTGGGTCTGCGTGTCGTCCGCCGTCGGATGTCGTCCGCCGAGCATCTGGTAGAGCAGCACGCCCAGCGCGTAGACGTCGGTCGCCGTCGTGACGTCGGCTTGCTGGACCTGCTCCGGCGCCGCGTACTGCGGCGTGAAGGCGCTGCCGGCGCGCTGCGTGAGTTCGGTCGCCGCGCCCGACAGCGTGGCGTCGTCGAGCAGCTTGGCGATGCCGAAGTCCAGCAGCTTCACCTGGCCGTCGTGTGTGACCAGGATGTTGCTGGGCTTGAGGTCGCGGTGCAGGATCAGCCGCGAATGCGCATGCGCGACCGCCGCCAGCACGTCGAGGAAGAGCTGGATGCGCGACTCGACGTCCAGCGCGTTGATCTGGCAGTAGCGGTCGATCGGCAGGCCGTCGACGTACTCCAGCACCAGGTAGGGCTGGTGCCCGTTGTGCACGCCCGCGTCCAGCAGCCGCGCGATGTGGGGATGCGAGAGCCGCGCGAGGATCTGGCCCTCGCGCTCGAAGCGACCGCTGTCGCCCTTGCCGAACAGGCCGGACTTCAGGAACTTGACCGCGACCTGGCCTTCGAAACGGCCGTCGGCCCGGCTCGCGAGCCACACCGCGCCCATGCCGCCCTGGCCGAGCTCACGCTCCAGCTCGTAGGGACCGAGCGACTCGCCGCTGAAATCGAGCGGCGGCAGCGCCGAGGGGACCGGCCCCTGCAGCGACTCGGCGGCGGGCTGCTCGAGGAACCGGTCCTCGTTCAGCGCCTCGTCGCGCGCGAGCAGCGCCTCGAGGTGTTCGGCCATGGCGAGGTCCCCGGCGCGGATCTCCGCCAGGCGGCGCGCGCGCGCGTCCCCCTCCAGGTCCAGGAGTTCGTCGAGCAGGGGACTCAGCGCGATCCAGCGCTGTTTATCGAGTGCGTCCATCGGGCGGGCGTCGGGTATCGATGAGGACGAGGTGAGGACGAAGGCCGCGGCGCCGACCCGGCGGGGGTCAGTCCTTGAGGCTCATCGAAAGCAGGATTCTCGCCTTCTGCCAGTCCCGCTGGACAGTCCGTTCGGTGACGCCGAGGGCTTCCGCGATTTCCTGCTCAAGCAGCCCGCCGAAGTAGCGCATCTCGACCACCTGCGCCAGCCGCGGATCGATGGTCGACAACTCCTCCAGCGCCTCGTGCACGCGCAGGATGTGGTCGTCGGATTGGGGCGTGCCTTCCACGACGGCGGTGTTCAGCGTCAGGTCGGGCTGGGCGCCGCCGCGGCGCTCGGCCTGGCGCGCGCGCACCAGGTCGATGACCACGTGGCGCATCGTCCGCGCCGCGTAGGCCAGGAGTGGCGGCGGTCCGGGAAGGTCTGCCCCTGCGAACCGGCGAGCCGGAGCCAGGCCTCGTGCACCAGCGCCGTCGTGTCCAGCAGGGTCAGGTCTCCTGCCTGGCGGATGCGTTGGCGCGCCAGACGCTGAAGGTCGCCATACAGCTGCGCCACCACCTGGTCGGCGGCGGCCCGGTCGCCCTGACCGGCGTCTTGCAGCAGTTCGGTGATGTCCTTCATGGGGCGGAACTCTAGCGGCCTCGTATGACCTTGTTACAGAGCTCGGTGCGACGGATGGCGCGAACAACCCGCTCCCGGCGTCAATTCGAGGGTTTCCACTGAGAAGATTTTTGTGAGCGGATGTCGGGATCCTTGTCGGGGATCCGTTTTAGATAGATGAGGACACGGCTTGGTCAATGTGGCAAGGGAGGCCGGCATGGATCGGGCTGCTTCAGCGGGCCGTGTCCTCACCCCGAATCATTCGCACCTGCGGGCAGCCGATCACGGCGCGCGGGCGTGATCCGTCTTCCGCCTGGAGCAGTTGCGCATGAGCCCGTCCACCGCCGCCGTAGCGCCCGCCGACGCCATGGAGCAGGCGCGGGCCGGACTCGTGAAGCCGCCGCGGCAGACGCCGGCGCTGTGGGTGCCGCGGGTGGACTCGCTGGCCGAGTTCGGCCTCATGATTTCGCGCCAGCTGACGCAGTGCCGCCGTTATGGCGGTCACCTGTCGGTGCTGTGGCTGGAAGCCGAGCCGATGGTGCCGGCGGCCGATACCGCGACCGGCGCCCGCTCGGCGGCGGACGGCGAGGGCGCCGCGGAACGCGCCGCCGTGCTCGAGGCCCGGGAAGGGCTGATGACGGCGGTGGGCCGTCGTCTGCGCAGCCGGGTGCGCGGGACCGACATGGTCCTGCAGGTGGGAGAGACGAGCTTCGCGGTGCTGCTGCTGGATGCCGGCATCCCCGAGTCGCACCTGGTGCAGCATCGGCTGGCGACCGCGCTCAACGGCCCGTACGGCGTGGGCGACGCCACGATGCAGGTGCGACTGCAGACGGGCATGGCGTCCTTCCCCGAAGGCGGCGCGCGCGGGACCGACCTCGCGGAAAGCGCGCGCCAGGATCTGCGCCGGCGGATGCGCTAAGCAATAACTTTTTAAGTTGAATGGCAACAGAGATTGCCGTCCCAAAGGGAGAGGGATGAATTCCAATGAAAAGGAGTTGAGCGCTATCGTTCGAGTGGAGGGAGGCCTCGCGGACGAAGGGTTGCTCGACATGTACGACGCGGCCAATATGATCCACGGCTTGGCTCGTGCATTGAATATCGTTGCGCATTCATTTGCAAACGAACAGGAAATTCGCTCTCGCGCTAATTCGGCAACAGGGATTCAGACGTTAATTCACTCTTCGCGAAAAGGATGTTTCGAAGAGCAGATTGATGTCAGATTCTCCGCTGCGGTTGCTGCACAACTCGGCCCAACAGTAGTTGTAAACAACTTCTGGGATTATCTGGCGTTCAGTTGGTCGGCAGCTGTGGGTAAGGCCTATGAACCAAGATCAAGCAATCTCAAAAAGATTGTGAGCACTGCTGATTATTTCGAGTCGGAAATGGCGGACGCACTTGAGTCAGCCATGTTCGATGTGCACAAGCCAATTCTGCACGATCGAAAAGCAAAGATTTTCCTGGAGCGACCGCGTGTCGGTGATGTCCTCCAGCTCAATCGGCACACGCTAGATTTTGTGACGACGCGGGAAGAGAAGACGAGAAAGTTTCATCTAGTCGGCAACGTCACTCGTTACAACGTTCTCAGCGACTTCGGGCGACTATATTCGGACGAAGAAAAGCGAGTCATTTCGTTTCGCTTGATGAATGCGAACGAAGCGGAAATGCGGGAACTGATTGTCAACTCGATGAGAAAGCATGTACTGGGTCTGCCAGATAAGCTTCGATTCGTCGTTTCAGAAGTCATTAGCTCGACTGGGCAGGTGAAGCGCTATCTAGTTCACTCCGTCGCGGAGATTGCCTGAATGAGCGATATTCGTCTATTTTGTGCGCCGGGGACAGACATCTGCAACCAGATGTCGGAATGGGCAGTATTCTGGCAAGCACTTGGCGCCATTGCCGCAGTCATATTCGGCGTTTTTGGCCTAGTGAAGATATATCAAGAGCTTCGTCGTCTAAATGAGCAGCGCCGTAAAGAGCTTGAGGATAAGGAAATATCTGCTCAATTGAAGCGGACGGAATTTTTTCTAAGTCAGCATAGGCGACTCTTTGATAACGCTGAATTGTTTGAAGTGCTGTGCTTGGTGGATGCGGATGACGAAAAACTAATAGATCCAGAAATTTGGGACAAAAAGCGAAAATTTCTAACCTTCTTTGAAGAAATAGCCTTGTTGGTGGAGTCTCGGCAAATCAAAGAGCATGTGGCTTACTACATGTTTGGATACTATGCACGATGCGCCGTGTCAGGGAAGAACTTTCAAGTTGGCATCGATCTTTGTCCCGAGTATTGGGGGCTGCTATTTCGATTCGTCAAGGCGGCCACGGATTATTCCAACGTGCACAAGGACAGCCCACCAGTGCTGTCACTTTGATTGCAGCTAATCGACTCTGCACGCCCCTTCGCAAATCAAAGTTCCTGACCGTAGACGATGAACCCCTTGTGTTCCGCGACGCGGTCGTACAGCGCGCGGCCGGCGGCGTTGGTCGTGTGCGTCTGCCAGTAGAGGCGATGACCGCCACGCGCCTGCACCGCGGCGGTGACAGCCGCGATCAGCGCGCGCCCGACGCCTCGGCCACGGACATCCCCGGCGGTGAACAGGTCCTGCAGGTAGCAGGTGTCCTCGACGCGCGACGTGCTGCGATGGAAGAGGTAGTGCGTCAGGCCGACCAGCCGGTCGTCGAGTTCCGCGACGAAGGCGTGCACGGGCTCGTGCCCATCGAAGAAGCGCGACCAGAGCGTCGATGTGACCGCCTCGGGCAGGGCGTTCTCGCCGGCGCGACCGTAGAAGGCGTTGTAGCCATCCCAGAGCGGCCGCCAGGCGGCGAGGTCGGAGGGGGCGATCGGACGGACGACGAGATCAGAGGACATGCGCGGTGAGACCGAGGGCCGAGACCCGGGTTGAAAAGGCCCGGATCATCAGCCCTCGTGTCCGCGCGATCAAGCCGTCGCCGGCGCTCAGGGTGAGCGGACGTTTCAGCGCACCGGCCTGGCCGGCAACTCGATCGCCTTCACCACGTCGCGCCACGGCACCAGCTTGAAGTTCTGCCGGCCCATCGGCCAGCGCTTGTGGCCGTCCTGGACCACGAGCAGTCCCTCGCCGTACTCGCCGCCCAGCGAGGCCGATGTCACGTCCAGCCCGTCCGTCTCCGACGCCGCGTCGATGCCGCGCGCAGCATTCAATCCGACGCGGAAACGCCCCTTGACCGCGTGCGGCGCGTCCGCGTCGAGCACGACGTAGCTGTCGTTGCCCTGCGAGGACACCACCAGCCAGGCGCCGGCCGGGCTCCGGTGCACCGCCATGCCTTCGACGTCCGCATGCAGCACGTCGCCCACCGGCAGGATGAGGGCGGCATCGCCGAGCCGGCCCTCCGCATCCAGCGCCACGCGCCACAGGCCGCGTTTCTCCTCGCCGACGAAGAGCTGACGGCCGGGCTCGTCCGCCACGCAGCCCTCCGGCTGCGTCGCCAGCTTCATCGACGCCACCGTCGACGACGACCACGTGCCGGACTTGCGCGTCACGCGCAACTGCAGCAGACGGCCATCCTTGTCATTGACGAACACATCCAGCCCGCCCGCCGGATTGCGTGCGCTGCAGAGGCCGTAGACCTCGTCGAGGCCGGTCGGCAGCTCGGCGAGCGCCGACACCTTGCCCGCGCCGTCGATGCCGAAGAGCAGCACGCTGCGCTGGTCGCGCTGCGTCGCGACCGCGAGGTCCCATGCCCGGCCGTCGTAGCGCAGTCGCTGGCGCAGGTCGACGTTGTTGACCCGGCCGACCGAGAGGAACTGCGTCTCGCGGCCCTGCAGGTCGTAGACCGCGAGGCCGCGCTTCTTGTCGGTGCCGAGGATGCGGCTGCGGGCCGGCCGTGTCGGATGCACCCAGATCGCCGGGTCGTCCGCGGCGTCGCCGCCGCCGCGCACCGGCTCGGTCTGCGCCGAGGGCACGGCGACGGGGATCACCGGACGCGGCTGCGCCGCGCGGGCTTCCAGCCAGAGCGCCACGTCCTGCGGCGCCAGTCCGGGCGCGACCAGTTCGCGCCCGGCGCGTTCCGCATCCGCGACGAAGGCCCACAGGCCGACGCCTGCCTCGGCGACGTACAGCGCCGCTTCGTCGTCCCGCACGGTGCAGCCCTTGGCATCGGGCACCGTCGCGAGCTGACGCAACACCTGGCCCTTGCCGAGCGCCTTGCCCATGCTTTTGCCCGTGCCCGTGCCCGTGCCCGTGCCCGTGCCCGTGCCCGTGCCCATGCCGGTGCCGTTGTCCTGGACCTGGACCTGGCCTGGCGCCGTCAGCAACCACTGCTCGGCCAAGCCGTCGCTGCCCAGCAGGAACGCCTGCAGCGTCTGCTGCCGAGGTTCCAGGTACAGGCAGACGGCCTCGACATCGAAGGCCGGACCAGTCCAGTGCGCCCGTTCACGCAGCCGGCGGTCGCGGACCTCGATCAGGCGCAGCGCGCCCGAGTCGGCATCCTGCAGCAGCGCGACGGTCGTTCCGTCCGCCAGTTGGCGGCGGTCCCAGCGCTTGGCCCGGACGCCGAATTCGTCCAGCAGCCGGCCCTGGTCGTCGAGCAGGCGCAGGCCGCCCCTGCCGAGTTCGAGCACCGTCGCCGGCGTCGCCACGGGCGCCGCGGCCGCAGTGATGGCCTGTGCGGCCCCGCCCGCCACCGCGATCGCGGCCGGCATCGCGGCAGACATCGCAGCAGACATCGCCGCCGCCAGCGCGATTGCGCTCATCGTCTTCTTCATCGTTGTCATCCCGTGCCGCCGTCTCAGAACATCGCCAGCTTCAGGCTGAGCTTGTAGGCGCGGCCGTACTGCTCGTACTGGGTGTTGAAGGCCTTGCTGCCCTGATAGACGTAGTAGCGCTCGTTGCCCAGGTTCAGTGCCTCGACCTGGAGCTGCAGCTGCTTCGTGAGCTGCACCCGCATCGACGCGTCGATCTGGTTCTGCGTGTCGACCTTGCGGTCCTGCGCCGCGTCCAGGACGTCGCCGACCTCGAGCAGGTAGGGCGACTTGTGGTTCAGCGCGATGCGCGCGCCGAAGGCCGGCGATTCCCAGCCCAGGCTCAGGTTGACGCTGCGGTCGGACTGGCTCGGCAGCGCGATGCGACGGCTGACCAAGCGGCCGCCGTCGTAGCCGCCGATCGTGGCCCGCGACTTCACGAAGCTCCCGTTCGCCCCGATCACCAGACCGTTCCACGGGGCGGGCAGGGTGCTGAGCGCCTGGCTCCAGGCGAGCTCCACGCCGCGCACCGTCGCGTCGCCGCCGTTGGCGAAGGCCTCGACATGGCTGAAGTCCTCCCAGCCCGGCGTGCCCGCCAGGTCGGTCTGGAACGCGAAGTCGCGGATCTTCTTGTGGAACACGTAGGCCGACATCGCGCCATCGCGGCCCAGGCGCTGCTCCAGGCCCAGGTCCAGGTTGCGCGCGCGCAGCGGCTTGAGCAGGGGATTGCCGAGGGTCGCCTCGTCGCCGTCGACGGTCACGCCGGGGCTCAGCTGGCCGAAAGCGGGACGCACCACCGAATGCGTCAGCGCCGCGCGCAGCACCAGCCCCTCGTTGAGCTTCTGGCGCAGCAGCACCGCCGGCAGCCAATGCCGCGAGCGCGTCTGCGCATGCACCGGACTCAGCGCGCCGTCCTTCCACGCGGTGCCGTTTGCGGTGAAGCGCACCCGTTCGTGGCGCACGCCGACCAGCCATTGCGTGCCGCCGTTCTCCAGCGTCGCCTGCAAATAGCCGGCGTCGGTGCGCTCCTTCATGCCGTAGTCGTTGACCGTCGAATCGACCGCGTCGCGGAACGCGTTCAGGTCGTAGCCGCCGTACAGGCCTTGCAGCTTGCCGACGTCGATGCCGGGACCGAACGAGGTCCACGGGTAGTCGACCGATCCGCCGCCGACGAAGTTGCCCAGCCCCAGCTGCGCGTTGGTGAGGCTGTACGGCGCCTTCTTCAGCACCTTGGCGCTGGGCGCGTCGGTCTCCTGCTCGTTGTCCTTGTCGCGGCGCGTCGCCTTCACGCCGGTCTTGAGGTCGAGGTCCCAGCCGCCGAGATCGAACTCGCGCTGCACGTCCGCCTTGAGGTGGCGCACGCGATCGGTGGCGTTGCTCCGCTCGATCTTGGCCTTGTTGAACGCGTACCGCGACGGGTCGTCCAGGCCGGAGACGGCCGTCGGCATCGGCTTGACGGTGTCGGTGTAGCCGAGGCCGGAAAAGTCCGCCGTGAACGAGGACGAGGCCAGCGTGTCGGGCTTGTTCTCGCTGGCGCGGCCCGCGCCGGCCTCGGCCCAGAACTTCCAGTCGCCGCGCGACAGCTCGGTGCCGAGCACCACCGCGCCGGACTTGTTGATCTCCTTGCGCGCCTTCAGGCCGCGGCTGACGGTGCCGTCGCCCGTTTCGCCGGGCGCTTGCGCCTCGTCGAACTCGACGGCGATCGACTGGCGGGTTTCCTGGTCGGTGAACTTGCTGGTGAAGCTGCGCAGGTAGAAGAGCGACGCGTCGTCCGGCTTGAAGTCGAGGTTCAGCGCGGCGCCGACGCGCTCGCGGGTGATCGTGTAGCGGCGCAGCTCGAAGCTGTTGAGCTTGTCGCCGTCCCAGTCGCCGCCGGTCTCGACGTTGTCGCTGGCGAAGCGGCGCTGGTCGCCGGACAGCGCCACCGCCACGCCGAGCGTGCCGCCGGCGAAGCGGTCGGCGAAGGCCACCGAGCCGCGCGGCTTGGTCTTGCTCGCGTTGGCGTCGTGGTTGCCGCCGATCTCCATCGTGAAGAGTCGACCCGGCTGGTCGAAGGCGCTCAGCGTGCGCACGGTCACCGTGCCGCCGAGCGAGTTGGCGTCCTGGTCCGGGGTGAGCGTCTTCTGCACTTCGAGCGAGCGGATCAGACCGGCCGGCACCAGGTCCAGGCCGGGCGCGCGGCGGTCGGATTCGGAGGCCGGCGTCAGCGCGCCGTTGATGTTCACGGCGTTGTAGTCCGGGCCCAGGCCGCGGACGCGGAT